>JAFGTD010000282.1 GCA_016934295.1 Acidobacteriota bacterium | reverse complement strand
CTCTTTTATAAATTTTATGTTTGAACGTTCAACGATCTTTTTGTTTTTAACGTGCAACGTGAAAACGTTCAACATGCAACGGTTTTTTTAAGGAGGGCGAACACAAGGTTCGCCCCTACCAGGCATTCATAAGCCTACAGGCGGGTGAATTCTTAAATCCAGGTGATTTTGAATCCCCCGATGCCGGTGGAGACATCCATGAATACTTTCACGGAAGCACCGTCATAATTTTCGCTCTTATAATCCGACCCGTTTTGGGTGAATCCGTCAAGATGTATCCCGCTTAGAAAATTCTTTTCTGCTTTTACCCTGACACCGACCGATCGCGGCATTCTCAGGTGCACGCCCCCGACTCCCACCTGGATACGCACCGTTGCATCCTGTTTCCAGTCGCCGGCAAAATCCAGGTCCGCGCCCCCCACACCGCCTTCAAATTCCAGCTCCCGGAAATTCAGATTTCCCAGGCCGACCGCCTCGATACTGCCGACGCCGTTTTTCAGGCTTATGTAATCGCATGCAACGGCGTTCGGCTCGAAAACGGAGATCTTCGCTCCTCCGACACCCGACTCGAAGGTAACACGGGTCAGCTTCATTCCGGACAGGGACAGGCGGGCGTTCCCCACTCCCGAACTGACCTCCAGGCCCATTGGAATCGAATCGTTGAACTTCAGCCTCAGGGTGTTGCCGACACCGTCCTTTCTCAATCCCGGCTTGTGCATTCCTTCAAGTCTGAACGAGAATCGTCCTTCCTCTCCGGACGAATCTGTATCGTACTGCACCTCAGGCCTGAAACCGGACTTGTCGTACTCCAGATCGAGAGTGTAGAGGGAATCCATCCCTTTGCCGCCGGTGATTTCGAGCGTTCCGACATCGAACCGGATAGTGGATTGCAGCGCCTTTTCGTTTTTGATGCGTTGCGACTGGGACATTGTATCCATTTCGACAGGGACGTACGGCGCAAAGCTGCAGCCGGGAAAGAATGGAAGAATGCACAGTATCCATGCCCGCTTTCTCATGACGCGACTCCTATCTTAACCCGCATTTCTCACAGCCTGAATTTTCATTAAAAATCCTGATGAAAATCTGGGCCGGTTGCATACTGCGGGTCAACGGCTGTTCTCGTTTCTCTCACCGCCGAAAATTCGAATGTTATCGTACTCCGTTACCAGCCTTATCTTGGCTCCCGCGGAATTGATATTATAATCGAGCGTCCCTGTATTTCCGGCCGTCACGGCCGGTTCCAATCCCGCATAAAAGGATTCGACCCTTCCCTGCCTGGCAACGGCATTCAATGAAAAATCATCTGCTTCCGGCAGGAACAGATCGATGCGGCCGTTTCGATTCTTTATATTGACATCCTTTTGCACCCGATCGCTCAGCGAAAGACTTATGTCGGCAAATTCGTTCTCGATACTGCAGGCCCCTGTCAATTCACCAACAATGACGTCCTTCAAAGTCGTCCGGATGTTCAGCTTCCCGCCGGCATCATTCACCCGGACACCGCTTCCGCGACCGTTCATCGTAAGATTCCCATCCACAGCATCGGCATGAATGCTGTCGGAATCAGACTGAATCTCGACATTTCCCCGGATTTCCTTCAGGTATATGTCTGCATACCGGCTGTCAAGCGAAACGTCGGAAGAGATATCCTCTATTCGAACGCTCCTGTGACTGGCCGTAATCTTCAGGCTGTCCTGCAACCTCGCCACATACACCTCAGCTCCGCGGGCGTCGACGGCAACGGATTGAGACACATTTTCTATTCTTAAATCGCCTTCTGCGACATCCACCGTAACTTTCCCGTCCACGCGGGAGATTACAGTCGGGGAGAATTCATTTGTAACCTTTATATCCCCCTTGATATTTTCAAGGTACGCCTCGCTTCTGCCGTTGAGAGTGAGGTTTCCGGTCAGGTCGACCAGGCGGCATTCGCCATAGCGGGAGGAAACAATAAATTGCCCTTTACAGTCCCGGACCTCCAGGTTCCGGTGCGTTGTGCCCAGATCCAGATTCCCGTCGATACCAACAACCCGAACATCGCCGAATGAATTCCGCACCTGCAACTGCGAGTTCTTGGGAACAAAGATTTCCATATCCGTTTCAATCCGATGATTCCCCGCATCGATTGAATTCCGGTTTGTCGTTATGACAAATACGGCATCCATTGTTCCCGGGAGACCGGAACCGGGCCCCGGGGGCTCGTCTCTTCCTTCCACGCGGATTCTGTCGGCTAAATCCCGGGCCCGGGCTTCATCGGCGTAAACCACCTTGTTCAGGCGCACCCGAATTTGCCGATCGCTGCCCGGCGATACGGATACCGCTCCGTGAGAATTTTCGATTCGAATCCGCTTTGCCCCCTCCAGAGGATAAGTCGCCTCCTCCATGTAGGCATGGGAATTCCCGAGCCATTGTTCCGGGCGGACCTGGACATTCCCGATCCTCAAGGGCAATTCGCTAAGGATCAAACCCAGTCGGAAATCAGATTTTTTTGTAACCAAGATACCCAATATAAATGTAAAGAAGATGCCAAAAATTAGGATGCCGACAAGGCCGAAAAATTCCCCGATCCGGATGGACATCGAACTTTTCCGGAAAAAGTAGTCCACCACCTTCCCGGCCCCGAGAAAAATCAACAGAACAGGCCAGTACCGTTTGGTCAGAGTCCAGACATCGGGGATGATTCCAAAATTGCTTAAAAGAAACAGAACACCCAGTCCAGTCCAGAGCAGTGTACTGATTAATGACGGAGGACGCTTTCCTGCTATCGGCTGCTCTTTTGAGGGCGTATCTACTGATTCGTCGGCACTCTCCTTCGTCCGGACAAAATACGCAAAGATCCTGCTCAGACCGATAATGATCAGGCAAACTGGCCAATAGCGGGCAATTAGATCCCATGGAGTAAACGGAGCATAAAAATTTTCCACGAGGAAAATCACTCCAAGCGCGATCAGTATCAGTCCTACTGTCAATGCACCGCTGTTCGGATACTTTGTCATTTCCCGAAGGGCTCCTTTATTCCTTTTTATTCAACTCTATTGAAGAACCGGGATCACGCATGTCCCGGTCTCTCTCCTTGCGCCCACGCACGGAGAGGTAGACAAGGTACGCGCCTATCAATATGAATATCGCGGGCCACATCCTGACCAGGAAATAATGGGACAGGACATTCTGCAAAAGAAACAGTGCGCCTGCGAGAATCAGAAAGACGCCCCATCCGATCAAACTGCTGTCCGTACGCCCGGATTCCTCCCCGGAGCCTTCGGATTGCATTTGGCGACGGACGCCTTTTTCCGCCGTCCTGTAGGCGTCAAACATGGTAAAGATCAGGAATACGAAAGCCCCGAATCCGAAGACGTGATTCAACGTATCCCCCATAACGACCAGGGCGGCGAATACCGTAAAAAAGGTGACGGCTTTCAGGTATTCATTATTGTAGACCGCTCCGATTCCGGGAATGATGGCGAAAAGGGCCGCCCGCCTGGGAGAATCCGAGGGCAGGCGAAAATCCTTTGCCGTCGCCACCCATTCCGCACCCTGGGCCAGACACTCCCGGCAGTAGGCTTTTTCTTTAATCCGGATCGCGCAGTCGTCGCATAAAAATTTTTTGCAGGCGCTGCAAACATGCCGGGAATCCACTTCCGGATGATACGAACATTTCATGATTCTTCCCTTCCTCCCATTTTCGCGATCGCGCCGTTACATCTCAAAACAGGCGCTTCGGATTGTCCCTTCCGCGTTTCCGATACATCCTTCAACCGGGAACGGGAAACCCGAAACGGGAAACGGTTACACAGGTATCTGCCGCAGATCGCTGCTTCTCTCCCTGAAGGAATTCTCCTCCTTCCGTTCCGGTGCAACAGGCTCTTCCCTCCCTTCTTCAGGGACATCGAATTTTTCCATCATATACTGCAGCCTGTTAATCATTCTGTTTTTAAAATAGGAAATTTGAGCCTGCCACTCGTTCTTTTTGTCATAGGCTTTGAGCCCCTGACCATAAAGACGTTGAACGCTTTGATCCATGAGCGTATAGACCCGCGAGGGAGATACGGAAGACAGGGCCATCGACATGCGCGGAAGCATCAGGTTTACCATTAAGGCAAAAAACAAAGCCGTCAATCCCGCCCCGACTGCGAATCGCGGCGTGAGTATCGGCTGAATGACAAACCTCCTCAGGCGTTCATAGAAAGATACCGGCGCCGGACTCCCCGTCGTCCGGGCCAGGATCCTGTCCAACAGACGAGGGTTCATCTCCGGTTCGGGGTAATTCCGGCATGCATCAACCGTAATGCGCATGGCATGCAGAAGAGCCGCGCATTTGGGGCATTGTGCAAGATGCCGGCGTACCTGTTTCATCTCGAAGTCCGGCAAACCGGACTCCATGTATTCACTCAAGTATTCTTCCGCTTCAAAACAGTTCATGGTCATTCCTGCGACTCTGTCATGGTGCGCCGCTTGATCAAAAGCTTCGTCAGCTCTACCCTGCCGCGGTTAATCCTGCTTTTAACGGTGCCTTCGGGAACGTTGAGGCAATCGGCCATCTCATGGTAGGCCATCCCTTCGAGATCCCGCAACAGGACGGCTTCTTTAAGTTCGAAGGACAAGGATTGGATTCCATCCATCAGGAATCGGGCGGCTTCCCCTCTTTCAAACGCCTGATGGGGATTGGGTGCTGTTTCGTCCCTGATATTCATTGTTTCCAGTTCCTCGTCGCCTGCGGAAGGAGGCAGCCTGCGTTGCCGCCTGTAGTGATCGATGATCAGGTTTCTGGCGACGCGCAGTATCCAGTTTTTTAAACTGCCGGCCTCCGAGCGATAGCTCTTAAGGTTCCGGTAAACGCGCAACAGGATTTCCTGAGTCAGGTCCTCCGCATCCTCTTTACGATTCGAGAACCTGTAACTCAAATTATAAATGCTTTTGCCATAGGAGCGAATCACGGTCTCCCATGCGGTATCATCTCCCTCGAGACAGCGCTCTACAAGTTTTTGATCGCCTGAGAGCACTTGAATCTCCTCGGCAGCGTTTCAGCCTACATTTCATACAGGTGTTTCCAGGACAGCCTTTCTCGCAGGAAGCGAAACCCGGGCATCGATACGCCCCTGCTGTGGAAACCGTGTCTGAAATGCAACCTGTTCCACACTATTGAAAACGAAACAACCTCTGTTTTAGTTCATTTAAAAAAAGAAATCCGGGGACATAATACCTATTTGAACGAGTTCAGAAAATATTTTCAATATCTAAACCCGTCGAAGGTCGAAAGTCTAAGGTAATTAAAAAACCGTTGCACGTTGAACGTTAAACGTTGAATGTTAAAAGAAAAAAGATCGTTGGAACGTTAAAATCAGGGTGACGGTTCATGAATCAACATACAACAACGTTCAACAACGCTTTTGGCTTTTAACTTGCAACTTGTAACCTGCAAACCTGAAACTTGTTAAGAACCTGATAACTTAGGACCTGAGACCCGGGACAATTTTTTCGAAGCTTCTTTATGCTTGACCTTTCCTGTAATTTCCTATTTATTCTTCCAAGATATTTATTTTTTAGGGGTTGCAGCATCCCATCGCAAGGCGGGATGCAGTCGCAGGCTTACTATGAAGTGCCCTTATTGCGGATTTTTAAAAGACCGGGTTGTTGATTCCCGCGAAAGCCGGGACGGGGATTCCATAAGGCGCAGGCGCCAGTGCCTGAATTGCGCCCGTCGCTTTACCACTTATGAGCGAAGTGACGAAATACCCTACATGGTTGTTAAAAAAGACGGCGGGAGAGAAAGGTTTGACCGCAATAAAATCCTGAACGGACTCCTTAAAGCCTGCGAAAAAAGACCCGTCAGCCTGACGCAATTGGAAAAAATTGTAGATAAAATCGAGCAGACCGTCCAGGAAAGCTATGAACGCGAACTGGAATCCGTCGCGATCGGGAAAATTCTGTTATCCGAACTAAGGCAACTGGACAAGGTTGCATATCTTCGGTTTGCCTCCGTGTATCTTGAATTCGAAGACGTAAATGAATTCATGACTGAAATCAACCATCTTTTCGATAAAAAACAGTAGGCAGCAGGCAACCCGAACACCTGAAAATCCATGCGCGATCCTGACGGATCGATGAACCCGCGTTTCTCAAAAAGTTCCTGTCGCTTCGCTTATAAAGTCGCCTCGGTTACACAGGGGCAATGCGGTAATTACTTTGTGAGAAATGCGGATTTAAGGATCTGAAACTGAACCGTACTGCTTCAAGCCTGTACCGGAAATCCCGGAAGAAAGGCAATGCGATATGTCGAATCCGGAAGTCAAAAAAGGCGGACTCCAGCAAAAGGACGAATTGAAACAGGAGGAACCGCCTGAGATACCCGAAGCGCTGCCTGTGCTGCCCATCATCGATGATGTGACGTATCCCTATTCCATCGTTCCGCTGCTCGTTTCGGAAGAAAAAGGAATCCAGGCGGTCGATCACGCTCTGGCCCGGGACCGAATGGTTCTCATGGTCGCACAGCGCGATCAGGCAGGCGACCATCCCTCCTCGAAGGACATGTATGAGATCGGCACCGTCGGAACGGTTATCCGGATGCTTAAACTTCCGGACCAGAAGGTGCGCGTGCTTGTACAGGGAATTTCCCGGGCGCTGGTCCGGGGCTGGGATGACGACCTGCCGTATATCCAGGCTCATATCCAGGTGCTGGAGGAACGGACAAAGGAGCTATCCGGCATGCAGCTTGAAGCCCTGATGCGAAACGTCAGTTCCGCGCTCGATACTGTCGTTGCACTGGGGAAAAACATATCCCAGGAAGTTTTAATCATAGCGGCGAACCTCGACGATCCCGGCCGTTTATCCGACCTTATCGCTTCGAACCTGTCTCTCAAACAGGAGGAAGCCCAGGAAATTCTCTCCATACTGGATACTTCCAAGAGACTGCAGCGCGTCCACGAGTTGCTGACAAGGGAGATCGAACTCCTGACCGTTCAAAAGCAAATCAGCACCCAGGCAAAAGACGAGATTGACAAAGGACAACGGGAATTCTTCCTGCGGCAGCAGTTGAAAGCGATTCAGAGCCAGTTGGGGGAAGGCAACCAGTTGGCCGAAGACATCCGGCAATACATAATAAAAGCGAATGAAGCGAATATGCCGCGTGAGGCGCGCGAGGAATTCGACCGCCAGGTACGGCGACTGGAACGTATGGTCCCCGACATCGCGGAAGCCGCGACCGTTCGAACCTACCTGGACTGGATGATCGCTCTCCCCTGGGACATTCAGACGAGGGACAATCTGAACCTTAAAGAAGCACGACGGATTCTGGATGAAGACCATTACGGCCTGAAAAAGGTCAAGGACAGAATCATCGAACACCTCGCCGTACGGAAACTCAAACAGGACAGCAAAGGTCCGATCCTCTGCTTTGTCGGCCCTCCCGGGACGGGGAAAACATCCCTGGGAAGATCGATTGCCCGCGCATTGGGAAAATCCTTCGTCCGCTTAAGCCTGGGAGGCGTCCACGATGAAGCCGAAATCCGGGGGCATCGGCGGACCTATGTGGGCGCCATGCCGGGCAGGATCATCCAGGGTATACACCAGGCGAAATCAAATAATCCCGTTTTTATGATGGACGAAGTGGACAAACTGGGAGCCACGTTCCACGGCGATCCTTCATCTGCATTGCTGGAAGTCCTCGATCCCGAACAGAACAATACATTCCGGGACAATTACCTCGGAGTTTCTTTCGATCTTTCCCGCGTTCTATTCATTACCACGGCCAATATGATGGATACGATTCATCCTGCATTCCGGGACCGGATGGAGGTCATTTATCTGTCCGGATACACCGAGGATGAAAAGACGGCTATCGCCCGGCGGCACATACTTCCAAAACAGATAGACGCCCACGGACTGACGGGCAGGGATCTGTCCATCCCGGAATCCATCATCCGTTCCATTATCCAAGGGTATACCCGTGAAGCGGGCCTGAGGAATCTGGAGCGGCGGATCGCGGCTATCTGCCGCAAAGTTGCGATGAGAATTGCTTCGGGTCGCCGCAAGCCCGTCGTTGTGACAGCGCCCAAACTCAGAAACTTCCTTGGTCCGGCTGAAAACCTGCCGGAAGAACGTCTTATAAACGACCAGGTCGGAATCGCGACCGGGCTGGCCTGGACGCCGGCGGGAGGAGAAATTCTGTTCATTGAAGCCCAGAGCATGAGCGGCAAAGGGAATCTGATTCTCACAGGTCAAATGGGGGAAGTAATGAAAGAATCGGCCCATGCCGCCCTCAGCTATGCCCGCGCTCACGCAAAAGAATATGGAATCCCTGAAGATTACTTCTCAAAACACGATTTTCATATTCACATTCCGGAAGGTTCCATCCCCAAAGACGGCCCCTCCGCCGGCATCGCCCTTGTTTCTGCTCTAATTTCTGCAAGTACGGGACTTCCGGTACATCGTAAAATCGCCATGACCGGGGAAATAACCCTCAGGGGCGCCGTTTTGCCTGTTGGAGGGATCAAGGAGAAAATTCTGGCCGCTCATCGCAACGGAGTATTTACGGTGATGATTCCCGGACGGAACAAAAAAGACCTTCAGGAAATCTCCAGGCAATTGCCCAAAGAAATGAAAATCATATCCGTTCAAAAAGTTAAGGACGTGCTTCGCCGTGCACTCATTACGAAGTAAGGAAGACTGCAGGGGCGAATCCTGTGTTCGCCCATTGACGACGAAGAGATAACAGGCATTTTCATAGCAGGGAGTTTATTATAGGAAGGCGAAATCCGTTCCAGTGATCAGCGAAAATGAAGTAATACGGATGTTGCAGAACCGGTTCCCGGTTAAAAGCAAGTTTATAAAAAAAGGAATCGGGGATGATGCCGCCGTAATCACCACGAAAAATGCCGGAGAGTACTGGCTTGTAACAACGGATATGCTGGTGGAAAACATCGATTTCCGATGCGATTGGACAACCCCGCGTCAACTGGGGCGCAAAGCGATATCCGTGAACTTAAGCGATCTTGCCGCAATGGGAGCCCGTCCCCGCTATTTCACCGTTGCTCTCGGGCTGACTTCCGGAATTTCCAGGCGCTGGATTGCGGAATTTTACAGAGGCCTGACCGAACAGGGAGGCAAACATGAAGCGCTGTTGATCGGCGGGGATCTTTCAAGCTCGGAAAGCGGCATTATAATATCCGTCACAGCTGTAGGCGAATCGCTCGGGCGTAAAGTGCTCTACCGATCCGGTGGCCGGGAAGGAGATGCCCTGTATGTAACCGGAATATTGGGTCGTTCGGCGGCGGGTCTCCGGCTGTTATCCGGCGGCTGCAAACAACCGAGTACGCGATCGCAGCGGCTTGCGCTTCAGTCTCACCGCCAACCGGATCCTCGTTGCGCCGCGGGATTATGGCTGGCGCAAAGCGGTATGATCCGTTGTATGATGGATCTGAGCGACGGGCTCTCCGTCGACCTTCCGCGCCTTTGCGCTGCCAGCGGCGTCGGCGCGGAAATCGATGTCGCCAGGCTTCCCTTATTCACGGACGCCGCCTCCTGGAATTTGAATCCGGTTGCCCTGGCGCTTCACGGGGGAGAAGATTTTGAGCTTCTTTTTGCCGTGCCCGATTCAAAGGCGGCTCGTTTGGAAAGAACTTATCCGCTTGATCTGCAGCCGATTACCAGAATAGGCAGACTAGTCCGCGGCAAGGGAAACATATGGATTCACCGCGATGGGAAAAATCACCGTCAACTAAAGGAACGGGGATTCGACCATTTTCGGAGGAACGCCTGTAAAAATCAGCATTCCTGCGCAAACGATCCTTGATTGGAACGACCTTATGAAAGAAGACACAGGAACTCCCGGCGCCTCACTGCAGGAACTTGAGGATCTCCTGGGATATCGCTTTGTCAACCGATCCCTTCTCATACAGGCTCTGACTCATCGATCTTTTGTCAATGAACCCGGCGTCATTACCGATGCCTGCGGCATCAGCAATGACGGGAAAGAAAATCTGAAAAACAACGAATCTCTGGAATTTCTTGGGGATTCGGTGCTGGGTTTCATTATCAGTGCGCGCATCTTCCAGCTGTATCCGGATCTTAATGAAGGGGAACTGAGTAAGATAAAGGCGTACCTCGTCAGTGCCGCCAATCTTATTCTGTTGGCGAAGAGAATCCGCCTGGGAGATTTTATATTCCTCAGTCGGGGGGAGGAAAAAACCGGCGGACGCACAAAACGCGCCATTGTTGTGGACGCCTATGAGGCGATTATCGGAGCCATTTTCCTGGACGGCGGGGTGGAAGCCGCCTCGGATTTTATAGAACGCCAGATTCATACCGTTCTTCAAGCCCTGGACATCAAGCAGTTGACCTACGGGGATTTCAAATCCGCATTGCAGGAATACCTGCACAACCTCGGGCGCCCGGAACCGGTCTATCGCGTAGTCGATGAACTCGGTCCGGACCACAAGAAGACTTTTGTGATCCAGGTCCTTATTAATGAAGAGGTTGAGGCCGAAGCCTCGGGTAAAACCAAAAAAGAGGCACAGCAATCCGCCGCACGCCTCGCCCTGGAGAAAATAAAGCAATCCGCAGTGTCGCCTCCGGCTGGAGCCGGATTAAACAAGCTGTGACTCCAGGTGAGTTTTCGGGGTCGGGGATCGGAATCGGTTTTTAAAAGCTCGATCCCGATACCGATTCCGACCCCGACGCCGATGGATTCCCGGCACAGCTTTTCGCTTCGGAAAGAGCCACAGGCCGGAAGTCAGACAAAGTAATGTTATTCCCTATTTCCAAATGTCAAGCTGGCAATTAATTATTTTTGTGCATTCCCCTGATCATTCATTTTAATCCTGCGCCCCATTCAGAGCCTCCGGAGCACTGGCTTTACAAATCCCTGAAAGCAGCCTGCGAACGATTCAGGCTTCCGGCTTCTTACTACTTACGGTTTCAAAGAGATCGTCTCTATTTTTTCGAGGAGCTTCTTGGCTTCCGGATGTTCCGGGTCCCACCGCATCACTTCCTTGAGCAGGGCAGCCGCTTTGCGCGGAAGGTGTACTTTCAGGTAAAGCTTCACCAGTGCGATGTGGCTTTCCGTCGACATGCTTTCCAGTTCAATGGCTTTCAGCAGATGCTGCTCCGCGCTTTTGTACAGACCGGGGACTTCCGATTCCGCCAAACCAAGCCAATAATTGTAGTTCGCTTTCTCCGGGCGCAGGTGAACGCAGCTTTTCAATTCTTTCGCAGCCTTCTCATATTCCCCCTGGGCGAGCGATTTCCTGCCCTGACGGAACAGGGCATCGATCATTTCTTCTTCCTCGGCATCGGTCGATTGTTTAGATTTAATGGCTGCCTCAACCTCGCTCTCTTCAGTGAGTCTCGATTTATCGTACCGGGCGCGTAAATCCTGATCTCTCAGCGTCATATACGCTTTATTCATATAGGTGAAAACCTGTTCCACCCTGCGTCGCATGTCGTCCGAATATTCTCCGGACTGGAAATGATCCGGATGGTAAAGTTTTGCCATATCGTGATAGGCGGCCTGGATTTCATCCGGGCCGGCATCCGTTGCAATCGACAGTATCTCGTACAGGCTGGCTTTTTCAAAACGCAGCAGCATGTCTTCTATCAGCATCGCGGTGGTATCGGAAACGGTCGATTCCCGGATATCGGAAGAAGGACCCTGCTTTGATGTTTCCGGTCGGATCAGACCCAGCACATAAAGCCTCAGGAGCACCTCCTCAGGAGCTGTTTCGTCCCTGGAAGAAATCAGGGACAGTAATTCCCTCAAGGGAATTTCATCATGTGCGCGCACATACGCATACGATTCAGTATCATCCAGGGGAAATTCCATTCCTTTTTCAGCGCGGTCCTTTTCGACCGCTATCGTTCCCTCCAGGAATCCCTGAGGCGCGGTTACAATGCGTTTCGAAACAGCCCGGCGTGCGGAACAAACCAGCATTTCCGGAATATTCAGTCCGATATTTCTCCGGTTTTTAATTAAATCCTCGCCACGGTAAAATTGCATGTCAAAATCTCTCCATCCCAACAGGGAAGATAAAACAACTATCACCTGTTCGCGCAGACCCTTATGGACGGCCTCTCCGTCCGAGAGATTTAAGGCCTCTATGGCTTCTTCGCTGTTTTTTCCGGATTTCATCCCGGAGACGATTTCGCGCAGGTCGGATTGTTTCAGAAAACCCATCGAAACCATAATTCGGGCAAGGTGTTCCTCCGGAAGGCTGCTTTCGGCAAAAGAAATCATTCCTTTCTTCAGCACCAGTTGCTTTTTTATGGAAGCATTCCTGGCCCTGAAAACTCCGCTCTGGCTGCTGCTTCCCAGATTCAGCAAAACATCCGGAAATTTTGAATGGATCGACATAATTTCCACCGAAGTACTTCTTATCGGCGTACAGGTAAGCGTCTAATAGGATAAATGGTCCCAAGTAGGGGCGAACCTTGTGTTCGCCCTATAGAAAACCGTTGCATGTTGAACGTTTACACGTTGTACGTTAAAAACAAAAAGATCGTTGAATGTTCAAACATAAAATTTATAAAAGAAGCTAATACTTATTCAAATCGTTAAATACTTCAAAACATGCCATATGGATCTACCGGTCAGCCCGAAACGTGCAACGAAGCTTTTTTCTTTTAACATTCAACGTGCAACCTGCAACGTGCAACGATGCTTTAATATCTTTAGGTTCGCCCCTACCGGGAATATTTCTTTTCCCCCGCCCGTATCGAAACCGGCAGCGTATTTTCTTCCGGAGGAAAAGGGCAACTATACTCACTGTTATACGCACAGTAGGGATTGTACGCACGGTTGAAATCCAGTTCATAGATTCCCGAAGTATTCTCGGCTAAATCAATATAACGCCCGGGCGCATACGTTTCGCTCCCTGAGGTTGCATCACGAAAAGGGATAAACAGGTTGGGACCGCCGCTTCCCGCGACATCGTCAAGCCTGTATACCTGCAACCGGCAAGATTGACCGTCTACGACGAACTCAAAGAATCCGTAACACAGTCCACTGCGGATTTCTCCCGTATTGGTTCCCAACCTTACCTGCTTAGGCCGGGAATACCGATTCAAACGCACGGAAAACTTCAGACTCTCATTGACAGGGTAATATTCCAGTTTTTGGAAGGAGTTCCGATCTTTCATCGGGATGGGAGAATCCGGGCCCGATCGGAACGCTTCATCTCTGGCTATTCTTTCAGAAATTACAGGATCCCGTTTAATTACAGTTGCTTCTGAATGGTCTTCCTGCCTGGTACATGCAGGTCCCAGCACTCCTGACAGAATCACTGCAACGACTCCAAACAGTCGATTAGAAAGCCGGAATTTCATTCTAACCGCACCCTCCCGGAGCAAAATCCATCCATCATTACCGGCGGGAAAATCCGAGGCGGCCCATAATACCGCTTGAAATCACCGGATTATATTTAAAACCCGGTCATTCATTTTCCTGCAGCAAAATTTATCCTGCAACGCCTGAAAATTTCTTTAATAAAGCGGTAACTATACCAGGCGGTATCCGTATTCATAAACAAACATATCTACAAAACTAGATATCACCTCACCGACACGGAGGGAGTGGATTAATTCCATTCCCTCCGCAACCAAAATTTATTAAGGACTACGATACAGTGACATACGCTCTTATTAATAATAAATTAAGTAATGCCCCGATTTTTTACGGCCGAGAGGTCCCGGCCATCGGGGATTCAACGTTTCACCGGAATCATGCGATTCAATTGGATTCACCCACATTGTTACGAAATTTTGAGAAATGCCGATGAAGGAAAGGAAGCGTATGCAATCGGCAGAATTGCATCAAGGAGTTGATTCTAAATTGGAATTGACACCCCTGGGAGCTTTAGGTAGTCTTCATTCACTAATTATAGCCTAGGAGCGACATATGCCCTCCGAACGAGATTACGCGGAACGTCTTCGGGAACAAGCCTATAAAACACTCTCTCCTCAGATCAACGATCTGGAAAAGGAGCTGAAAGAATTCAGCAGCGCCCTTTCGACAGGCATCTATCAAATCGAACGAAAACTTGAAGCCATCAACCAGGTGGAACTGCCTACAACGAAAGTAGTGCTGGATGAAATACTGCAGGACGTACTCCGTCAGAAGGATCAGGAAGAGAAATCTCTCGTTCATTTCACCCGCGATCTGCGCATCAGAGAAACACAGGAAGAAATCCTGGGACTTCTGCTGGACTATGCCAACAGTTTCTTTCCGCACGTAGCGCTTTTTACCGTTCGGAATGACCGGTTTATAGGATGGTCCTCCCGGGGATATTCCGAAGAAGCAGCGCGGAAAATAGCCGACTGTTCCTTCCCGTGTTCCGAATGCCCTCAATTCCAGGAAGCCCTTGACAGCGAAGATATTAAATCGGCCTCCGATCTGTCCGGCAACAGCTCCCTGAGTTTTCTTCAGGCGGAATCCGAGGGGACTCCCCATCTGATACCGTTGCATGTCATGCAGCGCCCCGTGGCCATCCTGTTTGCGGAAGGCGCAGATGACGCGAGCTGCCGGCCTAATGCCCTTTCCGTCCTGACAAACCTGACGGAGCTGCGCCTTGAAAATATAGCCCTTAAGATACTGTATGCATTAACAGAAGGAACATCGGCAGCGGCAACAGAATCTCCTGCCGCAATCGACCAGGCGGAGGAACCCGAACCGGAGACTCCTTTCGAAGTCGATCGGGTGGAGGAAGAGGCGGTGCCCGAGATCCCCATCGAAGCCGATCAGGTGGAGGAAGAAACGGAACCGGAATCCCCCGCCGAAGTTGAAAAGGTAGAGGAAGCCGGAGCGGAACCTCCCGCCGCAATCGACCAGGTGGAGGAAACCGAGCCGGAATCCCCTGCCGAAGCCGAGCAAGTGGAGGAAGCCGAAACAGAACCTCCCGCCGCAATCGACCAGGTGGAGGAAGCCGAGCCGGAATCCCCTGCCGCCGAACAGTTGGAGGAATCAGAACCGGAACCTCCGGAACAGGAAGCCCCGGAAACAGCGACGGAATCACAGGAAGAGCCCGGCGAAGCCGAACCGCAGGAAACTCCTGCGGATGCCGATGAAGAAAAACTTCACTCGGATGCCAAAAGATTTGCCCGCCTGCTGGTTTCCGAAATAAAGCTCTACAATGAAAATTCCGTTTTGGAAGGCCGAAAAAATCGCGATTTATACATCAGGTTAAAGAGGGATATCGATAAAAGCCGCGAAATGTACGAAAATCGTGTATCGTCCATCGTATCGAAAAAAATCGATTACTTCCACGACGAGGTCATTCGAATACTCGGCGAGAACGATCCTTCCACACTCGGAAGCGACTACCCGGGTTCTCAGGGTGAAAGCTAAACCCGTTTCCCTTTCCAAGGTTTGCATTACATCTGTAAATGCGCATTAGAACGGCAGTTTTTCGCTTCGGAAACAGGAAGTTTTTGATCATCACGGAATTAGCCCGCATATTTAACAGGGTTTCAACCGCGACTGAATTCGTTTCGTATTCACGGGACCGGTATAGACGGTCCTAATAGTAAGTCTCGCAGGAGCAACCGCTGAAGTCGGATTGAAACAAGGCTCCCGACCTGCCTGCATCCTGCAGGTATGGGGAAAATACAGGTCGGCTGAGCACCCTAAATCTAAAATGGACCTGGTTTTGTGTGGAATGAATCCTCCCCAGAAGAAGATCGCGAGTTAATCGCCAGATGCCGTGAAGGGGATCCACTTGCGTTTGAAGAGCTGGTACGGAAATATCAGCAGCCGGTATTAAACCTCGTCTATCACTATCTGGGAAACAGGGGCGATGTCGAGGACGTCGCTCAAAAAATTTTCATTAAAATATATTTTTCGCTTCAAAAATTCGACACACGGCGCCCATTTTTCCCCTGGCTGTACCGCATTGCCATCAATCAGTGTTACGACGAGCTCAGGCATATCCGACGCCGGAAAACCTACACATTCAGCGAGCTTAACCTGGAAGATTCAGCCAGTATTGAAAAAATACTACGCAGCAACGAACCTGCCGGTCAGTTCGATCAAGACCGGAGCGAGATGCAGGCGCTGCTGCAGAAGGTACTGTCCCAGCTTTCCGATCACCAGCGCAAAGTCATCATCCTTCGTGATATCGAAGCAATCCCCTATATAGAGATGGCCGCAATATTGAAGTGCACGGAACAGGCCGCACGGTTGAAAGTCTTCCGTGCCAGGAACAAATTGAAAAACATTCTTAAAAAAGTCCTCCCCGAATCAAAAAGTCCCAGACATGATTGACCGTAGGGGCGAACCTTGTGTTCGCCCTATTTCCGGCCTCGTCGTTAAACAAGCATGAACCTTGTGTTCGCCCTATTTCCTATAATCCGGACTATTTGTAGAGGGAGGAAGGGCGAACACAAGGTTCGCCCCTACATCCTGGCTTCACTCTTTAATTACAGCGCGTAAAGCTGCCCAAAAACCCGGAAAGCTTATATCGGCGCATTCGGCGTCGTGGATGCGCGTTTCGCCTTCCGCAGATAATCCGGCCACGGCGAACGCCATGGCAATACGATGATCCCCGCGGGTGTGAATATCGGCTCCACGCAAACGCTGCCCCCCGGGAACGTTGAGTCCATCCTTCTTTTCCTCAACCGCTACACCCATGGAACGCAGATTTTCGGCTATGGCCGATATCCTGTCGCTCTCCTTGATACGAAGTTCGCCTGCGTCGCATATTTCAACACCGCCCGCCGTCTGAGATCCCAGAACGGACAGGACGGGAATTTCATCAATCAAGGCGGCAACCCTGTCGCGTCTGATCGGCGGCAGTCGCCCTTCGACGAGTTCCGGGCTGCAGCGGACTTTCAGATCTCCTCTCGGCTCTCCTGCTTCTACCGTTTCATTTTCTATCGATAGATCCAGTCCCGCTTCCATAAGATAGTTCAACAGCTCGCGCCTTCTGCCGTTCAGTCCCACGCCCGGCAAGTACAGATCGGAATTCGGAGCCAGGGCTGCCGCGGCCAGAAAAAAAGCCGCCCCGGACAGGTCCCCCGGGATCGAAAGATTTCGGGCACGAAGATTCGGCCCCGGATCAACTGCAATCCAATCCTCATCAAACCGGACTACGGCGCCGAATTCTTTCAAGGCAAGCTCGGTGTGGTCGCGCGTCGGCACGGTTGCCTTTACGGCCGTGGGATCGTTTCCATATAAACCCGCCAGAAGAACACACGACTTCACCTGTGCGCTGGCAACCGGCAGCACATACCGGATTCCCTTCAGGGATCCTCCCCGGATCTTTAAAGGAGGCAGGTCCTTCTCCCGGGATTCTATAGAGGCGCCCATCTGCATCAGAGGGCGGATGATTCGCCCCATGGGCCGGTTCGAGAGAGAAGGATCCCCCGAAATGGAGAAGGTATACGGATGACCGGCGAGAATTCCCGAGAGCAGCCGCATCGTTGTCCCGGAATTGCCGGCATCCAGAATACCGTCCGGAGCCTTCAGCCCCCGAAGTCCGCGTCCCAGTATCGTCACGGTATCTCCGGACTCGTCCAGTTCCACCCCGAGGGACCGCAAACAGCCGAGAGTGCTGTGGCAATCCCTGCTGGAAGCGAAATGCTTCAGAACCGATGTCCCTTCGGCAATAGCGGCCATCATGGCATAGCGGTGAGAGATGGATTTGTCCCCCGGAAGATGAACCGTTCCGGAGACGGAATCCGAATAGCATACAGTTTCAATCATATTCATTCACTCACGCGGTCTGCGTCCGATGTGCCCATAAACTCCAGAGCGGTTTTCTTCAGCTTGAGGACCTGGTCACGGAGAACAGCCGCTTTTTCAAACCGGAACTCTTTCGCCGCTTCCCGCATTTCCTTTTCCAGGCGTTCGATCTCCTCTTCCATTTCCTCTGCGGAATTATAACCGGCGGTTTCCTCCTCTATAACCGGTATTTCGTAGTAATCCCCTTCGAAGAACCGAACCATTTCGGGATCCAGAGGTTTGATAATGGATTGCGGCGTAATACCGTTTTTCTCATTGTAGCGCTGCTGCACCTTGCGTCGCCGATTCGTTTCTTCCATGGCCGCCTTCATGGAACCGGTCACAACATCGGCATACAGGATAGCTTTGCCGTTAATATGCCGTGCAGCACGTCCCATGGTCTGTATCATGGATGTAGTGGAGCGAAGAAATCCTTCCTTGTCGGCATCAAGGATCGCCACAAGAGACACCTCGGGAAGATCGAGCCCTTCACGCAACAGGTTAATGCCGATAAGCGCGTCAAATTCCCCCGCCCGCAGCGATCTCAGGATTTTTATACGGTCCAGCGTGTCCACTTCGGAATGGAGGTAGCGGACTCTCATGCCCAGTTCCGTATAGTATTCCGCGAGATCCTCGGCCATCCGTTTTGTCAGTGTCGTGACCAGAATCCGTTCCTCCACTTCCGCACGGCGCCGTATCTCTTCCATCAGGTCGTCTACCTGACCTGCCACGGGCCGTATCTCGATGACCGGATCTGTGAGACCTGTCGGCCGGACCAGCTGTTCCACCACAACCCCCCCGGACCTGGTCAGCTCGTACGGCCCCGGCGTGGCGGAAACATAAATGACCTGCTTCACCCGGCTTTCGAACTCGTCGAAATTAAGGGGACGGTTATCCAGGGCCGAAGGAAGCCGAAACCCGTATTTCACCAAATTCTCTTTACGGGACCTGTCTCCGAAATACATGCCCCGAACCTGCGGTATGGTGGCATGGCTTTCATCCACAAACAGCAGCCAGTCCTGCGGCAGGTAGTCCAGCAGTGTCGGCGGGGGCTCCCCGGGACGCCTGCCCGTCAGATGACGGGAATAGTTTTCGATTCCCCTGCAGTAGCCGAGTTCTTTCATCATCTCCAGATCGAACATTGTCCGCTGGTGCAGGCGTGCGGCTTCCAGGGTTCTGTTTTGCTGCTCCAGCCTGCTTTGCCACTCATCCAGTTCCTCCAGGATATTATTCATTGCAGCCTGCAGCTGCTCCCGTGGCTGCACATAGTGGGATTTGGGGTAGATCGGGATACGGTCGTGCTTTTTCAGCGTTCTTCCCGTAATCGGATCGATCTGCGCGATGGAATCGATTTCATCGCCGAAAAGATCGATGCGGACGGCATAATCTTCATACGTCGGGAACACTTCCACGACATCTCCCCGAACCCGGAAAAATCCCCGTTCCAGCCCGTAATCCTCCCGCGCGTACTGCATCTCCACAAGGCGCCGCAGGATATCATCCCGCGCAATCTGCTGCCCTTTTTCCAGGAAAAGAAGCATGCCGTAATAGGCTTCCGGGGAGCCGAGTCCGTAAATACAGGAAACGCTCGCAACAATCACGCAATCCCGGCGTTCGAACAGCGAACGTGTCGCGGAATGCCGCAGCCGATCGATTTCGTCATTAATCAGCGCATCTTTTTCAATATAAGTGTCGGTAGCCGCAATATAGGCTTCAGGCTGGTAGTAATCATAGTAGGAAACAAAATACTCAACCGCATTTTCAGGAAAAAACGTTTTGAATTCCCTGTAAAGCTGAGCGGCCAGAGTTTTGTTGTGGGCAAGAACCAGGGTCGGCCGCTGTAATGCTTCGATCGTTTTGGCCATGGTAAAAGTCTTCCCCGATCCCGTTACGCCTAAAAGGACCTGGTGCTTTTCCCCGTCCCCTATCCCACGAACCAGTTGATCTATAGCCTCAGCCTGGTTCCCGCTCGGCTCGAATGGAGTCCGAATCCGGAACTCGGAAGAGTTGATAAGGTCCCTCCCATAAGAGATGGTGGAATACGTCAGGTTGTTCTCCGAATCGGGTTTTTTGGACATTCAAAACAGTAGGGGCGAACCTTGTGTTCGCCCTTTTAACAACCGGAAGTCAGAAGCCGTAAAAACGGCCCCCGGCATCCGGAATTAATATTTAAGACTCATATATACCAATTATTGAATTTTGCCTTGAAAGCCAGATTATACCTTTTGCCGGAATTTCTCTCCAGATTTCATATTACGACCGTCGAGCCAGTGCTGGCTGTAGGGATCAGAGCGCGAACACAAGGTTCGCCCCTACAATCAATAAAATGGAACAACCAAAACAGTCAGCGCACCGTAAACAAATCAGCCCCAATCTTTAATTCTCAATCTTCAGAGGGCGAACACAAGGTTCGCCCCTACGACGACGGATATTTGCCTGTTCCAGCACACGCTTCTTCCATGTATATTTAGTAGCTTGATTGGAGATTATCCGTTTTGAGCGACAAAAGTCATATTAGAAATTTTTCCGTCATCGCCCACATCGACCACGGCAAATCGACTATTGCGGACCGCCTGCTGGAGCGCACCGGCGCTCTCACGCAACGGGAGATGTCGGCCCAGGTGCTGGACGCCATGGATCTCGAACGCGAACGCGGCATCACCATAAAAGCGCACTCCGTACGGTTGAATTATCGCGCCCGAAACGGCGAGGATTACACCCTGAACCTTATCGATACACCGGGCCATGTCGATTTCTCCTACGAAGTTTCCCGGAGCCTGGCCGCGTGTGAGGGCGCGCTCCTGATCGTCGATGCTTCCCAGGGGGTTGAGGCTCAAACGCTTGCAAACACTTACCTTGCGCTGGATCACAATCTCGAAGTCGTTCCGGTCATAAACAAGATCGACCTGCCCAGTGCCGACATCCCGCGCATTAGGGACCAGATTGAAAATATTATCGGCCTGGATGCCTCCGACGCAATCCTTGCCAGCGCCAAGGAAGGAAAGGGGACCGAAGAGATCCTCGAAGCCATAGTCCACAGACTGCCTCCGCCCGTGGGGGACTACGAACAGCCTCTTAAGGCCCTGATTTTCGACTCGTGGTTCGATTCTTATCGCGGCGTGATTGTTCTCGTGCGCGTCGTAGACGGGACTCTTCGCAAAGGCGTTAAAATAAGGATGGTCAACACAGGCCTGGCATTTACCATAGAACAGGTCGGCGTTATCACCCCGAAGTTCCAGGAAGTCCAGTCCCTTACAGTCGGAGAGGTGGGATTCGTAATTGCTAATATCAAACAGGTAGCGGACACCAAGATCGGGGACACCATTACGGAAGATGCCCGGCCGACACCCGAACCCCTCCCCGGATTCCAGGAAATTAAACCGATGGTTTTTGCGGGCCTCTACCCGACCGATAATGCGGATTACGAAGACCTCCGGGAAGCACTCTCGAAACTTCGGCTGAACGATTCCGCCTTTTTCTATGAACCGGACACTTCCGGCGCCCTTGGATTCGGATTCCGCTGTGGATTTCTCGGACTGCTGCATATGGAAATCGTGCAGGAACGGCTGGAACGCGAATTCGATCTGTCCCTGATCACCACCGCTCCGGGAGTACGCTATCGCATTACCACCAAAAAAGGAGAGACTTTCGAAATTCACAATCCCTCCAAATTGCCGGAAGCGGGGGAAATTGAAAAATTCGAGGAACCCATGATTACGGCCATGATCCTGACCGACGACGAATATCTGGGTCCCATTCTAAAGCTTCTCGAAGACAAACGCGGAGTACAGAAGGGTTTCGAGTATGTAGCTAAAAACCGTGTACATATTACCTACGAACTCCCCCTGAACGAGATCGTCCTGGATTTTTATGACCGCCTGAAATCAGCTTCCAGGGGGTACGCTTCCCTCGATTACCATTTTTCCGGATACAGGGAATCCCGTCTCGTCCGCCTGGACATTCTGGTCGCCGGCGAACCGGTAGACGCTCTTTCCCTGATCGTTCACCAGGATTCTTCCATAGTGCGGGGCAGGGCGCTTGCAAAGAAAATGAAGGAATTGATACCGCGACAGATGTTTGAAGTAGTGATACAGGCCGCTATCGGCAGCAAGATTCTTTCCCGTGAGGTTGTCCGCGCCGTCAGAAAAAACGTCATCGCGAAATGCTACGGGGGGGATATCACCCGGAAAAGGAAGCTGCTGGAAAAGCAGAAAGAGGGCAAAAAACGAATGAAGCGCCTCGGGAAAGTCGAAATCCCCCAGGAAGCATTCCTTGCGATTCTCAAAGTCGAATAAAATCAGACGATTACTTCGTACTGGACGTATTTTCTATTGTTGACTAAGATTAATGTCGTTTTTAAGACGGGTCGATAATAACTATAATCCCCCCGGAGATGATTACCATGAAATCAAAAGGTCTCGACACCCTACGGGATTCCGAAGGAAAAGGTTTTCTCGGCTGCATGGGAGCCATCGTCATTCTTGCTGCGATGATATTCGTAGGGATCAAGCTGGGGCCGATTTATTATTCCAACTATACATTCGAGGAAGATCTAAAAACCCTGGTAAGCCGTTCCGGCGCGCGCTACACTCCCAACGAAAAGATAATCATCGACATTGTGGAACTGGCTAAAGAGAACAATATCAACCTGACGCATGAAAATGCCAAAAATAATATCAAAATAGAGCGCTTCGCAGGCCAGCTTCATGTTAATGTCCAGTATTTCGTCCCCGTCGATTTCCTTATCATAAGAAGAAACCTGAGGTTTCAGATAAAGCTGTCCAGTTTCACCTCGGCCTGATAATTTTTTTACAGCCAAAAAGCCGGTCCCGCCCTGCAGAGGCGCCCGGTCCGTTGAAAAGCCGTAATGCCTATATCCGAAAATACACCGGCTATCCTCCCGATAGCGTACAGACACCCCTTGAACTGAAACATACAGGGGTTTAAAATTTACCGCTATGAAGGAAACACTCGAAAGAGCTGTTCCCGGCCCCTTCCAGACTGTTGCAGACCTTCGGCGCAGCAGACCGATTTTTTCGCCGGCGGCGATTTTTATTCTTATTGCCTTTATTGCACTTACAGGCTGCGGTCCCAAGATCGCCCGGGTTGCAGTATCGGACGGAGCCCTGATCGAATCCAACCGACTTTTCCAGGAAGGAAATACGGCGTACACCAACCGGGATTACTATGCCGCTCTGATCAAATACCTCACGGCCGGCGAATTCAATCCCAACAGCGAATACATCAGCAATCGAATCGGCATGGCCTATCTGCAACTGAATTACTACGATAACGCCATAGCGATATTACAGCGCTCCATCGCACTGAATTCAAAATATCCTTTCTCCATCAACAATCTCGGGTCGGCTTATTTCGCCGGCGGAAACCTGAAAAAAGCTGAGAAATATTTCAAAAAAGCCATTAAGTTGAAAGAGGATGAAGCCTCCTTTCACCTGAATATCGGAACCGTTTACTTTGAAAGGAAAAAGCCCGAAAAAGCCATTAAGGCGTGGCGCAAAAGCCTGGCCCTGGACCCTGAAATTCTATCCAGAGACGATTCCATCCCTGTGGCAATCGACAGTGGAGGCCTGCCCGAGAAAGACCGGAATTATTTTATAGCCCTCGTATATGCTTCCACCGGCAATATTCCCAAGGCGATCGAATCTCTGGAAAACGCATTAATGCAGGGATTTTCCGATATTGAAAGAATCGAGAACAGTCCTGAATTCGATCCGATTCGCGAAGATGCGCGTTTTGTGAAATTTATGGAATCCGCTTCCGTGTGGGCCAAAGCCAATGAGCCGTCCGTAATTAAGGAATAAGGCCGGTTCAGCTTGTCAAGCACAGCCCCGTTTCCCGTTTCCCGTTTCCCGTTAAACAAATGTCATTGAATATGGATTAGTTTTTTGAGACAGAGGGGTCCATAAAAATATTCGAATTTTACAGGAAATTTGAACGGGGAACCGGAAACGGGAAACCCGGAACGGTTTTACTCGATACCGGTATCCGGGGAAAGTTCCACCAGCCAGGCTGCCAACAGGGGGATGAGGATCTCGTGGTGCCCGGTGACGGCTATCCCGCGGCCCCCGCTTTGGACGGGTCTTTTAACTACATTTTCGGTAGGACGGTAATGCTGAATGAAATCCAGGTTTGCAGTCGTAAAATCCCGCAGCTGCCTGCCGCTGTTTCTCAGAAGCGCGACGCATTTCAGAAAAACCTCCGGCAGGGTGACCGCTGAGCCGCAGTTCAGGTATACGCCGCCTCCGTTCATTTCCGCCATCAACCTCGCGAGAAGCCGGAAATCGCGGTGGGAACCTTCACCGATGGCCGCCGGTAAAACGTCGGGGTGGTTGTGAACGACATCGGCGCCGATAGTCACATGAACCGTAACCGGAATATTGCGGAGGTACGCCTGTAAAAGCAGGCTGTATCGGCTGTAAGCGGGTTTTAAATCCTCCAGGTAACGCCCCAAAGATTCCCCGATGCCGAGGTCGTCTGCAACGCCCTCCCGTATGGCCAGATTTATGCCCTTTCCGGTTTCCTCGGCCATGCCGAAAGCCCCGGACTTCAGCTGTTCATCCACATCCTCACTGGTCGATCCGGCAACGGCGATCTCAAAATCGTGTACGATGCAGGATCCGTTCATTGCCAGCGACGATATTAATCCCCGGTCCATCAGATCGATCAGAATCGGGGAGAGTCCCGTTTTGACGACATGCCCGCCGATGCCCCATATGATTGCCCTGCCGTTGCTTCGGGCGTTTACAATTGCATGCGCCAGTTGTTTGAGGTTTCGGGCACCCAGAATATCCGGAAGATTCCCAAGAAACTCGGAAACACCGCTCCCCTTTTCGTGCGGGCGGCAGAAATTATCTACGGATACCTTGCTGGTTCGCTTTTTCAGCGGGTAGGTATTGACGTCACTAAGATCGAAGGGCTGCACCCGGTATTTCGACATGGATCCTTACAGTCCTTTCAGATGTTCATCGACAAGCGAGCATAGGATATGGCCGATCATTATATGAATTTCCTGCACTCTCGGCGTCGAGGCATGCGGGACGTTCAGGTTGTACTGCACTTCCAGGGCCAGTCTCCCGCCGTCCCCGCCCGTCAGGCCGACCGTAACCAGTCCAGCCTCTTTCGCCGCCCGGACCGCTTCGAGAACGTTGGCGGAATTGCCGCTGGTGGAAATAGCGACGGCGATATCTCCCTTCTGTCCCAGGGCCCTTAACTGGCGGGCAAATACCTGTTCGAATCCATAGTCGTTTCCTATCGCCGTTAAGGCAGAGGAATCGGTCGTCAGGGCAATGGCGGGCAGGGGCGGTTGCTCGCGCTGGAATCTACCGATCCATTCGCACGCGATATGCTGCGCATCCGCCGCGCTTCCTCCGTTGCCGAAAAGAAGTATTTTATGGCCGCTTTCCAAAGCCGCGCACACCACCCGCGCAATCGCGGCAATGGGCTCCTCATTCGCCGCGAAGAAAGATTTTTTAAGATCCAGGCTGTCGTTTACAATTTTCCTGATAGTTTCAATCATCGGCTCAAAGATCCGACAGCACTCCCATGGATGTCAAGGAATAAAACCGTTGCAGGTTGCAGGTTGAACGTTAAACGTTAAAGGAAAAAAGATCGTTGGAAGGTTAAAATCAGGCTGACGATTTTTGAATCAGCATACAGCAACATTCAACGACGCTTTT
>JAFGTD010000023.1 GCA_016934295.1 Acidobacteriota bacterium | reverse complement strand
GTGATTAAAATAAACGAACACTACCTGAAGCTTCAGTCTTCCTATTTATTTTCTGAGATCGCGAAAAGAGTATCCGCCTACCAGGCAGCGCATCCCGACAAGAAAATCATCAAACTGGGCATCGGGGACGTGACCCGTCCGCTGCCTGAAGCCTGTATAGAAGCTTTCCACAAAGCAGTGGACGAAATGGCCTCCATTGAGACTTTCCGCGGATACGGCCCCGAACAGGGATATGCATTCCTGCGTGAAAAAATCGCCGCGGATGATTTCCAGGCCAGGGGCGCCGATATTGCCGCGGATGAAATTTTTATCAGCGACGGGGCCAAATGCGACACCGGCAATATTCAGGAAATTTTCGCCACCGACATCAAAATCGCCATTCCCGATCCTGTCTACCCGGTTTACCTGGACACGAATGTCATGGCGGGCCGCACGGGAGCTTTCAACAACGGTCGATATGACGGGATCGCCTATATCGAGCTTACCCGCGAAAATGGATTCGTTCCCGAACCGCCGAAAGAAAAAGCCGATCTCGTCTATCTGTGCTTCCCAAACAATCCGACAGGCGCGGTAATTACAAAATCGCAGCTTGCAGCATGGGTGGACTATGCGAGGGCCAACAAAGCTCTGATCCTGTACGACGCCGCCTATGAAGCATTTCTCAGAGACGATTCCCTGCCCCGTTCCATCTATGAAATTGAAGGCGCCCGGGAAGTCGCCCTGGAATTCCGGAGCTTTTCCAAAACCGCGGGATTCACCGGAACACGCTGCGCTTATACGGTTGTACCGAAATCCTGTAAAGCGCTCACGGGCATCGGAGAAGAATATTCGCTGCACGCTTTGTGGAACAGGCGGCACACAACCAAATTTAACGGGGTTTCCTACCCGGTCCAGAGGGCGGCCGAGGCGGTCTACAGCGAAACAGGAAAGAACCAGGTAAAGGAACTGATCGATTACTACCTGAGAAATGCCGCGCTTATCCGTAAAGAAATCAGTGCGCTCGGCTTTGAATGCATCGGTGGAGACAATTCGCCCTATATATGGATCGACGGGAAAACGGATTCCTGGGCATTCTTCGACATGCTGCTGGAGAAAGCCGGCGTGGTCTGCACGCCGGGCGCGGGATTCGGTAAATGCGGCGAAGGATTCATTCGCATCAGCGCCTTTAATAATTACGAAAATGTCGAAGAAGCCATGCAGCGAATCAAGCAGGCGATATAAAAGAAGTCAGAAGTCAGCCCGGCCTCCGGCAACGCCGGATTGAATATCCTGTGACTCCGGGTGATTTTTCGGGGTCGGTATCGGCGTCGGTATCGGAATCGGTTTTAAAAGCTCGATACCGATTCCGACCCCGACGCCGATGGATTCCCGGCACAGCTTTTCCCTTCGAAAAGAGTCACAGGCCAGAAGTCAGAAGTCAGAAGTCAGAAGTCAGATAATGAATAGTAATTTCTAATTTTCAATCTTCAATATTAAATTTTTATTACTATCTTTGGTTTTTTGGAATTGCACGAGAGTCAGGAGGTTAAACCATTATGCCAATGTCTGCATCATTTGAAAGCAGGCTTTACCCGGTCATTCAGGATATCGTCCATCATTTCGGAACGCCCTTCCACATTTACGATGAAGCGGGAATCCGCGATACCGGCCGGGCTCTCAAACAGGCTTTCTCCAGATTGGATGGCTACAGGGAATTTTTTGCGGTCAAAGCCCTGCCAAATCCCGCCATTCTCGAGATTATGAAAGATCTGGGATTCGGATTCGACTGCAGTTCCATTCCCGAACTGGTCCTGGGGCGCCGGGCGGGAGGGCACGGCATGGATATCATGTTTACCTCTAACAACACCTCGGAAGAAGAATTTCTGTCTGCCTCCCGGGATGGAGGATGCATCCTGAATCTGGATGATATCTCCCTTATACCTAAAGTCCCGGAAATGCCGGAGCTCATCTGTTTCCGATACAATCCGGGATCGAGCCGGACAGGCAACAGCATCATCGGCAACCCGGAAGAAGCAAAATACGGTATTACGGACGAACAGCTGCCCGCTGCATACCGCAAGGCAAGAGAATTGGGTGCCCTGCGTTTCGGGCTGCATACAATGCTGGTATCGAACGAAATTAATCATACCTACATGGTACAAACCGCCGAGATGCTGCTCCTGTTGATTGAACGCATAGGGGAACAACTGGATATTCGTTTTGACTTCATCAATATAGGCGGCGGATTCGGGATTCCCTATCGGCCTGAAGACAAAACGCTGGATCTCGAAGCCATGGGTGCGGAAATCACGAATCTATTGTTAAGTTTCGAAAAGCGCATCGGGTACAAACCCAGCCTCTATACGGAAAGCGGACGCTACATGACGGGGCCCCATGGCGTACTGGTCACCCGCGCAATAAATCACAAGGATATTTACAGGAAATATATTGGGGTGGATGCCTGTATGTCCGCCCTGATGCGGCCCGGGATGTACGGCGCCTACCATCACATCACCGTCCCCGGAAAGGATATTTCCCAGGGTTCGACAATTGTCGACATTGTAGGATCCCTGTGTGAAAATAACGATAAGTTCGCCATCCAGCGGAACCTGCCCAGGATCGAGGACGGGGATATTTTATGCATTCACGATACCGGCGCACACGGACACGCCATGGGATTTAACTACAACGGCAGGCTGCGGCCACAGGAATTGATATTGAAAACAGACGGATCCGTGGAACTCATTCGCAGGGCCGAAACCTTAGACGATCATTTCGCTACTCTCAGTTTCGAGCAAAAAAAGTTGTCGCTTTCTAAGACATAAACGGGATAATTGCCGAATGCCCGACAACAACCCTTCACCCGCCGATCCCATAGGGAGTCAAACCGATACTAAGGATCCGTTGAATCCTGAAACGGACCGCCCGGTCTCATCCCCAGGTCCTTCCCAACGTCCGTGGACGATTGGAGTCGCCGTAGCATGGCTGCTGATCTTCGCAACCATCGCAATCATGCAAAAGCCGCAAAGCCCGGACCGTCAACCGGCGGAGCCCGATTCTTCCAACGATTTAACAATCCAATTGATGGGAAGATATGCCGTTGGAATGAAAAGCTTCCTGGGCAACGCCCGAACCCTCGAGTATTTCAAGCCGCAACTGGAAGAAATGTTGCAGCGGTCGGATAATTCCCGGAATCATCTTTCCCTTATCCCAATCCTGGCGGAATTGGGCTCCCGGGAGGACGCGCTGCAGGAATTGAACCGACTCCGTGCCAATCCCCCGAATAAATATGTCGCTCTGGATGTACCGCTCTTTCAACAACTCTATCAACAGGGGATCTCCTCGCTCTCCCTACAACAACGCCGGGACATCGAGGGTTACGGATGGGTTGGGAAACTGGCTCTGAGCCAGAATATGGCCCCATCGGATCCGGCTCGCCGGGCGATCGTCCAATCGGCACTAAAGACCTTTTTTGTAATTATCCTGTTCACAGTCCTCATCGTAGCTGCGCTGTTGGCCGGATTTGTTCTGCTCATTACGGCGATTGCTCTTCGATCGAGAAAGCGTCTGCGGACACGATTCTCCGCTGCACGAGATCCCGGACGGTCGCTTCTGGAAGCCTTTGCAGTATATATCTTCGGGTTCCTCGCCCTGCCGGTTCTGGCCAGATGGCTGCTGCCGGATTATCCCATCCTTCCTTCCCTGTTTTTAATCCCGGCAGTCTCTCTTGCACTCATCTGGCCGTCTGTACGCGGATCGAAATGGAGTGATGTCCGCAAAGCCATGGGATGGACTCTGGGTCAGGGATTCTTCCGTGAAGCCGGATCGGGGATAATCGGCTACATCGCGGGATTGCCTCTCATAGCCGTTTCGACCATCCTTGTTCTGGCGATCTCCCGATCCACGGGTACGACACCGACACACCCCATCGTTAACGAAATCCAGAGCGATCCGTTTATCCTGATTCTGTTGTTTGGCCTGGCTTCAATCTGGGCTCCGGTAGTTGAAGAAACATTCTTCAGGGGCGCCCTGTTCGGATACCTTCGCCTGCGTTGGAGCTGGCCCATTGCCTCTGCATTAACAGGGTTCCTCTTTGCCGTAATTCATCCACAGGGATGGGTCGCCGTTCCTGCGTTGACAACAATCGGTTTCATCCTGGGAGCTATCCGCGAATGGCGCGGCTCTATCATCGCACCCATGACGGCGCACGCTCTTAATAACGGCACTGTTCTGCTGCTCGCTATTTTTGCCCTGACTTAATAAATGACATCAGGAAGCTTGTGAGATCTTGTTCCGTCCGCTGGCTTTTGCGGCGTAAAGGCTGGCATCGGCAATATCCAGGAGCTCTTGGGCCGATGATATATTCGAATCGGGCGTCATGGTGGTCCATCCCACAGAAACCGTCACATTAATTACCTTTCCATCTCCGATACTGTGAGGGGCTTTGGCGATCGATGCCCGGATGCGCTCGGCTATCTTCCCGCCAAGGCTCTCTTCGGTGTTGTCGAGAAGCACGATAAATTCATCGCCTCCGAAACGCGTCACTGTGTCTCCACTCCTGGTAGCCGACTGAATCGCCCTGGATACGGAAACAAGAACAGCATCGCCGCCTTGATGGCCGTAGGTGTCGTTGATTTCCTTGAACCGGTCAATGTCGAGAAAAATCACCGTAAGAGGCTGGGACAGAGTCTGGCTGCTGAGGAAAAGGTTTTCGAGCGCATCATTAAGATAAGCCCGGTTATATAAAGATGTCAGCGTATCTCGCTGCACCTGGATGGACAAAAATCGGGCTTCCTGAATCGTTCTCAAATGAAGATCCGCAAGTGCTTGCCGGGCTTGATCGAGCAATCTGGCAATCGATGCCGCATCATCAATAGCAATATCCAGGTTTTGAGTAATTTCCGGTATATCCTCAGCGGTCTTTACAAGAATCGGATCCAACTTTTCCGGTGAGAGTCCAAGATAGGATGTGAACGCCTCAGACGCTGAGGCTGTTGCAGAGTCCGTATCGGGATTAATCCAGATATCGGCAATTCGGCTGCCGATGGCGGCCGATTTGGCCAGGAAGATTGTACTGGCCTCCATATTGTGACTGGCATGGACCGCTTCAACCAGAATGTTCGGCAATCCCCATTGAGCCAGAAACCAGCTCCCAATTTGGGCGTGGTCCGTTCCCAGTTCCTGCCTTTCCAGCTCTACGATCCTTTCATGCTCATTATTGGCGGAGTCGATCAGTCTCCCATAATCGGGCACCGCCCCCCCGATCACCAGCATACCGATATCCTGAAGCAGTCCGGCCAGAAAAAGCTCGTCCCGGGACGACTCCTTTAAAGACGAGCCGACCGCAAGAGTCGCTGACGCAGCGATGACCGAACGACGCCAATATGCCTGATAATCGAAGGCCTTCTCTTTTATATTTCTTAATTTCTGCACCAGGGAAAAACTGAGCGCCAAACTCATAATTCCATTCAATCCCAGGAGATTAATTGCCTGATCCAGAGTGGCTATCTCATGCCGGACGCCGCACCAGGCGGAGTTGGCCACCTTCAGGATCTTGGCCACCAGAGCCGGATCCCGGGCAATCACTCTTCCCAGTTTGGGAATACTTATTTCGGGATCCTGAACGAGATCGAGGATCTGCAGCACAACAGCCGGCGCACTGGGAAGAGAGCTGCAGGATCGAATCGTTTTCAATAGATCGTCTGGAATATTGGCAACCATAATAACTCCGGGATTAAAATTTTCTTCTCCAACTGAATGCTTCGCACAAACCGAAACCACAAAATCCGACGCAGGTCGATCTCTTTAAAGATGTTGCCCCGGCAAAACCGACTATAAACCGTCTTGTAATTAATCGTCACAGAATGCCTTTTATTTATTGTTTTTATTGGAGATACCTGAAAAAATTACGGATTATGCCTACCGCTCGGTGCATGAAATGACCGTGACATCCAAGGCCCTCATCCGTAAATTCTATAAATTGCGGTTAATACGGAAACGGGCACGGTACAAACGATGCGGAAAATTTTGTTTGCCGCATGCCTGAGGAAGAATAGTCTTTTTATACACAAAGGAAGGGATGAATGAAACCGGATTGTCTGAATAACAAGGTAGCGATTGTAACGGGCGCCAGAAGGGGCATCGGCAAGACTATAGCCGTCACTTTTGCCGATGCCGGAGCCGATGTCGTTGTCTGCGACGCCATGGCCGACGACGGGAAACTGAAAGAAACAGAAGACATTATCAGAAAGCGGGGTCGCCGATCCCTGGCTGTTCAGGCGGACATATCTCTTCGAAGCGACGTTGAAAAAATGACACGCCTGGCAATCGATGCTTTTGGAAAAATCGATATTCTTGTCAACTGCGCCGGTGTATGGATACCGGGACAGACCCTTGTAGAATGCAGCGATGAGAATTGGGATGTCGTGATAGGCACAAACCTGAAGGGCACTTTTCTCTGTTGCCGGGAAGCAGGCCGGCAAATGATTGCACAGCGAAGCGGTTGTATAATCAATCTTTCATCCCAGGTAGGGCTGACCCCCGCTATGGGCGCCGGCGCCTATTCGACATCCAAGGCCGGCATACTTATGCTTACACGGCAACTGGCGCAGGAAATGGCCGGCTATAATATCCGTGTCAATGCACTGGCTCCCGGCATTGTCAAAACCGATTTTAATTCCGATTTCTGGCGCGAACCGGACAAGGAGAAGGAAGCATCCGGCATGGTCCCCCTGGGTCGACTGGCCGAAACCGAAGACATCGCTCAGGCGGCACTCTTTCTGGCATCCGATGCCTCCGGCTACATCACGGGTGAAGTGCTCTGCATCAACGGCGGATGGCACCCGACATCATCGGTCGGCAGTCGATAGTTTGCAGCAAGCAGTAGGCAGTAATCTGATTGGGATTCGGATTCAAATGAAAGAGGGAACGGGAAACAGTAGGGGCGAACCTTGTGGTTCAGGCGCGGCCTTACCGTCGCCTGTAGCCTATGGTTAGCGCTCCGTTTGCGGCAGGTTCTCATCGGTGTCGGGGTCGGAATCGGAATCGGGATCGCTCCCACTGGCGTAGTACTCGCCCGGTTCCTCGACCCCGATTCCGATACGGATACCGACCCCCGTTTGGCTCCGCTAACTTGTGTTCACCCATTGAACATCTTCGGTCAACAGTCAGCAGGAAAATACGTTATTAAAAAATATTTTCAGCCTGCCGCTATTTAAATCAGCGGGGTGCCTGTAAGGAGCCGGTAGGCTTCCAGATACTTTTGAGTCGTTCCTTCGATTACGGAGGGTGGAAGTTCCGGGCCGGGAGGCTTTTTGTCAAAATGTATCTGCTCGAGGTAATCCCGGACATACTGCTTATCAAAGGAAGGCTGCGATTTTCCCGGTTGATAATCGGCCATCGGCCAGAATCTTGAGGAGTCCGGTGTTAAGAGTTCGTCGCAGAGAATGATTTCGCCGTTATAAATTCCAAACTCGAATTTGACATCGGCGATAATGATGCCCCTGGACAGGGCATACTCCACGGCTCTGGAATAGAGCTTCAGGGTGATTTCCTTGAGCCCGGTTGCATTATCCGCGCCGATAATGCCGGCCGCTTCCTCATGAGAAATATTCACATCGTGCCCTGTTTCCGCCTTGGTTGCAGGGGTAAAGATCGGCTCCGGCAGGCGATCACACTCCTGCAATCCGGCCGGCAACGAAATGCCGCAGACCGATCCGTTTTCCCTGTATTCCTTCCAGCCGGAACCCGTTATATAACCGCGCGCAACGCATTCAACCGGGAACATATCCGCTTTAACGGCGAGCGTGCTCCGCAGGTTGAGGATATCCCTAAACTGCTGAAGCTCTTCCGGAAAATCGTCCACATTCGTGCTGATTACGTGATTCGGCACGAGATCGTGCATCATATTAAACCAGAACCGGGACAGTTGTGTTAAAACGGCGCCCTTCATGGGGATGGGAGTTGGAAGCACGACATCGAAAGCCGAGATCCGGTCCGTGGCAACGAGCAATACCTTATCCTCATACTCGTAAATATCGCGAACCTTTCCCCTGCGGGGTTTCTTCAATCCATGAAGTTCCGTCTGGTGACAGATATTCGATCCATTGGACATGGGATACTCTTCCCTTAAATTGACTGGTATAGGTTGTTTGCTTCAGACCCCGGCAGCTTAACTGGCCAGCGCTTGCTGATGCTCCCGGAAATCCACCCCGATCACCTTGGAAACTCCCGGCTCCTCCATGGTTATCCCATAGAGTGTCTGGGCGATTTCCATCGTATTTTTATTATGTGTGATTATGATGAATTGTGTCTTCTGGCTCAACTCGGAAATCAGTTTTGCGAATCGATTTATGTTGGCGTCGTCCAGGGGAGCGTCCACCTCATCCAGAACGCAGACCGGGCTCGGGCGATAACGAAAGATGGCTATCAGCAGCGCCAGGGCCGTCAGCGCCTTTTCCCCTCCGGAAAGAAGCAGCACATTCTGCAGGCGCTTACCCGGAGGCTGTGCGATGATGTCTATGCCGCTTTCGAGGACATCGTCTTCATCAAGCAACTTCAGATCGCATTGACCTCCATCGAACAGAACCTGGAACACATCCTGGAAATTTCGCCGAATAGCAACAAAGGCTTCTTCAAACTGTTCGACGGAACGGCGATTAATCTCGGAAATCACTTTCCTGGTGTCTTCGATCGATTTCTCGATATCCAGACGCTGGCCGTTCAGGAACTGATAGCGCTGGTCCAGTTCCTGATACTCTTCAAGCGCGCGCATATTTATCGGACCAAAGTTCTCGATCGTCTCCCGAATCCTGTCATGAGACTGTGTGACTTCCGGAAATTCCCGTTCCCATTCGGTATCCGGGATATCCGCGACAACCTCCGGGACCGTGAGGTGGAACTCCTCCATACAGTGCCGGTCCAGGTGTTCGAGGTCACTTTCAATGCGCGCTTTCTCGATTTCAATCTTGCTGCGAATATTCATCGCCTCTTCACGGGAACTATGAATTCGCTGCAGTTTTTCTTCCATGCCTGAAAGAACATTGCGCTGCTCCGAAAGTTCCCGCTGTTTTTCTTCCAGGGTTTCCCCGGTTTTTTCAATATTCCTTTTGCATTCGGCAATCCTGTCGCGAACTTCCTCCTGGGCGACTTCCAGTTCCTGGACGCGGCGTTGCGCCAGCGTGGTTTCAGAGCGATTCACCTCAATGCGCCGAAGAACGTCTTCCGATTCCGAAGCGAGCCGGCGCAGATCGGCTTCCATCGCAGCCCGTCGCTCCTGTTTCACGGCATGGGCGGATGTAAGAGTTCCAAGTTCCTTCGTGAGCAAGGCGCTGTCGGATCTGAGCGACTGGAGCCTGGCATTCAATTCCTGCAACTCTTCGGATCCATGTCCGCTGCGCTCTTCAATCTCTCCAATCCGGATAGTGGCTTCATTCAGTCGAGCTTCGAGATCGCTCTTCTCTTCCGCGAGTTGGGCAAGTTCGGTGACGGCGACATTTTCCGCCTGTCCGATCTTCTCAAGCTCCCCCTCGACGCGGGATATTTCCTGTTTAGACAAAGCTGTTTCCACTTCCAGCCTGCGGGATTCCGCCGAAAGAACTTTCAAGGACTCCCCCATTCTTTCCTGTTCCCGTTTAAGGCCCGCGTGTTCCTCCCGGGTAGTCTGTATCTTGTTGCGAAGCTTGTTCAGCTTTCTTTCGAGTTCACGCTTTTCGCGCTTCAGCGCCAGAAAGCCTGACATGGATTTTTGTTCGCCCACCGCCGACAACGTTCCGAGCGGCGAGTAGGATTCTCCGGACAGCGTCAGAAACCTGCTGCCGGAGGACTGTTCGGAAACACGAAAAGCCGTATTCAGGTCGGAGACCATAACTGTTGAGGCATAATCCGGAAGCGCTCTCTCGAATGCCTGCTTCACTTCAGGATCCATCTGCAGCAGGTCGTCCAGGTAGCCCACAATTCCCTCCCCGCGCAATTCAGGCCGGGGCCGGGTGTCCGCATGGGATGAGTGACCATTGCGGATGGTCATAAAGGTGCACTTTCCCGCCCCGATGCGCTTGAGACGATCGATACTGCTTACGGCGTCTTCACGGCTTTCCACGAGAATATATTGCAGGGGATCATTAAGATAACTCTCCAGGGCCGCCTCGTAAGCCGGATCGGTTTCGATGTGATCCGCCAGCGTTTTCGCCCGGCACTCCTCTTCCCCCGGAATTTTTGTCGATAGAAACTTCTGCACACCATCCGAGTAATTGCTGCGCCGGCGCTCCACCTCTTCAAGGGAAGAAAAACGGTGCTGCAACAGGCCCTGTTCGTTGATCTGTTCGGACATTTCCGTGGATACCTGCTCTATGCGCGCGGAGATCTGTCTCAACCTGGACTCGAGATCCTCATACGAAGAAGAAACTTCGCTCAGCCGGGCGGCCTTTATTTCATGTTCCCTGCGGCTTTTCTCAAGTTCATCCTCCTTGACGGCCCGCTCCTGGGACTTTATTTGACACTCATTTTCCAGTCGTTTTCTACCGACGGAAATTCGCTCCAGGCTTTCCTGACACCTGGCCTGAACATTTTTCAGATCCGACAACCTGGTGGCCCCTGTCAGCAGAAAGGCACGCAACTCGTCTATTTTGCCTTCAGTCTGAACGATGGCATACTGCAACACTTCACTCTTGGACTGTTCCGATTCAAGAATTTCTTTTTCGCCCGCCAGCTCATGGTCAAGCCCCGCCACCATGTCGTTTAAGCGTTCAATTTCGTGCCGAACGAGTTCACCCCGTTCTTCGATGGCGCTTTTCTCTTTTACCAGATCACCGGAGCGGGAAATCAGACCGAGCTTCTGGGTTTCCTGGTTTTCCAGCGTGTTCTGAGCATTTCCAGCGTCGACTTTCAGGCTTGAAAGCTGCTCCCGGACCTGATGCACCGCTTCTTCCTGGGAACAGCAGGCATTCCACGCGGATTCCCGCGATTCCTTTGCATTTTTTATTTCATCCAGTATCGCCTTTTCCCGTTGCAGGGCGGCCTCAAACCGGGTGGTGCATTCCGTCAGCTTCCCGCGAAGCTCGCGTTCTTCCATGCCGATTTTAAGGCGGTGAACGGATCGCAGTTCTTCACGAAGGCGTTTGTATCTGCGGGCCTTGGCTGCCTGGCGGCGCAGCGAGTTAAGCTGGCGCACGACTTCTCGAATGATATCCTGTGCGCGCAACAGGTTCTGGTTGGCCATTTCCAGTTTCATTTCTGCCGAATACCGGCGGCTTTTAAACAACGTGATACGTGCCGCCTCTTCGATAAGACTTCTTCTCTCTGCGGGCTTGGAACTGAGAATCTGCCCGATCCTGCCCTGTTCCAGAATTGCATAAGAATTCGGTCCGAGACCCGTCCCTTCAAATATCGCCTGGATATCCTTCAGGCGGCAACGGCGACCGTCCAAATAATATTCGCTTTCGCCGGAACGATAGAGCCGCCTGCCGACGGTGAAATTCTCGGGATTCAGATCCGGTATCCCGGAAATTTCCATCGGTTCCGATAAACTGAGTGAAAGCGCTACTTCCGCAAAACCCGTTGCTTTACGCTTCTCCGTACCGTTAAAAATTATTCCTGCCATTTTATCGGTACGCAGGGATTTGGCGCTCTGTTCGCCGACAACCCAGCTTATGGCATCGGAAACATTACTCTTTCCGCAGCCATTCGGCCCGACAATGGCCGTAATTCCCGGGCTGAAGGGAATATGCGTCCGGTCGCAAAACGACTTGAATCCCACAAGCTCCAACTTTTTTACTTGGCTCATTAAATTTCAATGCCTCCTGACCCGCATTTCCTTTCCGGCATTACGAAAAAGCTCAGATCGTTTGCCGGTTTATTGCAGATTCTGCAAGAAAAAATCTGCAACCTGCCTGTCGTAATCTTGAAATTCCTTCCCTTTCATCATGTGAATGCGCGATGTTTCAAAGGAAATTATTTCTTTCTTCGAGGGCATTTTCTCGTACAGTGATGCCGTCAAACGCCCCATTTTCTTGCGATTCTCGCCCGTAATGAAGAGGAAAGAACATTCGGAAAGGCCTTTATACGATATTTCTCTGCCACCCGGAGATCCCGTCGCCATACACAAAAGTTTCAGAATCTGTTTGCACCCGAATTGCAGCATTCGGTTATTCAGACCGTATTTCTCTTCAATCTTCACATCCAGGAATTCATAGGCGGATCCAAATACACTGTCCGCAGCGACGGCCCGTACTTCGGGCACGGACGCCGCTGCCAGCATTGCTGAATAAGCGCCTACATCCACGCCCCAGATTCCGATACGCATACGATCGCATTCCGGTCTGCTCTGAACAAAATCTATCGCGGGCAACAAATCCTCGCTTTCTTTCAATCCGAAAGTACTCATTTTTTGAGGAGATGCACTGCTGCCGCGCTGCCCGTAAATTAAAATGTTAAAATCCTTCGAATGCAGCTCGGTTGCAAGGCTTAAAACATCCGAACGGCTCATTCCGTACCCGGGTGAGAGAATAATGCCGGCGGAATCATCATCACCTGGAATCCACCAGCCGTTAATCTCTTTGCCGTCGTTGGACGTCACCCGGACATCAGAGAATTTCAGCAGATAATACGAAGGATTCAACGGTTCCTCCGCCAGCCCGGAATGTGAAACTTTATAAAACAAAACACTCGGAATCGCGACAATGACGATGCCCAGTATCACGGCAGCGAGGAGAATCTTCTTAATGATGTTAACAATGCGAACCTTTGCCGGCAGGCGCTGTTTCATGAAAATTCTAACTCCTGGTCCGTGACTCCTTGGCTCCAAGGCCCTGAATAGGCATTGCGTGCCGCAAACAAGTTACAGGTTTTATAATCAGGTTCAGCCTCCGGCTGAGCCTGAATACCGACTGACAACCCCCTATGGCCAGAATACCTGGAACGTTCGGTATCTATCCTATAAAACATTTTTTTATAATAATTTATCAAGAAATATCGGCTCTGTTGTGCCGCTGTCAAAATACGCCCCCAATATAGCATAGCGATTAAAGAGAGCCAACCGAAAATCACAATATATCGGGTCCTGGTACAGATCGACTACTACATATAGAGTATATAGCTGTCCAGAGAAATACTCCGACCAGAGAAATTCGGGCTAAGCTGTTGGCGTAGCAGCCGGATATTGATTGAGACTCTGAATAAGAATTCAGGATCGATTTGGAATCCCCAGTTTATGCAGGTCTTCCGGCGTATTTATATTAGCCAGATCGGTTTCGTTGTATTGGCCTTCTTCAGGGCTGATCCATCTTACTGACAGCGGCTTGTTAAGAAATATCTCGATGAATTTCTTTTCTCCCCTTTTCAGGGCCTGCTCGATATAAGGAAGGCAGGTTCGGCGGTACACGGCACACAGGGGATGCGCCAATCCGTCGCCTGTACGTGGGATAGCGGCGTCGAATCCCTTGGAAAGCAGGATCATTTTTTGCAGGAAAGAAATCGGCAGATTTGGAAGATCGCAGGCGAGCAGAACATAAAGGGTGCTTTTCTGCCCGAGCATGGCGGCATGAAGGCCCGCGAGAGGGCCATGCCCCGAAAATCGATCCAGTACAACGGGAATATTGAGGAACTTGTAACTGTCAGGATCGTTTGCAGAGATAACAATGCGGTCCGTCAGCCCGCGCATCCGGTCCGAAAGGATTTGAATCAGCGGTCGGCCGTCAACGTTCAGCAGGGCTTTGTTGGAACCCATTCTGCGGCTCTGCCCACCTGCCAGTATTACTACGCTGATATCATTGAAATTCACATCAAGAAAATTGACCTAAAAACGGTCAAATATCAAGTCGAAACCTCGCCGCATCACGTACAAATCCATCACAGAACGATGCGTACCTATGACGCATGAAAACAGCTTTGCCGAAAAACTACCTGTTCATGAGTCTAAGGTCTTTCGTCAGATCGGGCTTTGGACCTTCGACTTTGGACCTTGGACATCTGTTTTTTTGTGATGATTCATTTGAGAACTTCAAGGCGCACCGTCACGACACCGTCCCGTATCATGTCCAGCTTTTCCGCCGCTTTGCGGGATAGATCAATGATACGTCCCTCAACAAAAGGACCCCGGTCGTTGATTCGCACATCGACCTTACGACCATTCTTAAGGTTTTCCACCCGAACAATGGTGTTGAATGGGAGAGTCCTGTGGGCGGCGGTCAGTTTTCTCATATTGAATTTTTCACCGCTGGCGGTTCTTTTATTATGGAATTTCTCTCCGTACCAGGAGGCTTTCCCCGTCAGGGATCCGGAGGGAATCTTTGGACTTGCTTTTCGGCCGCATGCGGACAGGCCCACTATAATTACAGCGCCGAATACCAGTAATGCCACACGAAACCGTTTCGGATTTTTGTAACATCCTGAACCACGACCGGTATCCATCAAAGACCTTCCCTGATTATGAAAATATCCATGCGCGGCTGATATTGCTGATCCGACAACAAAAATCCCATTCATTTACTTCTGTTCGGCCTATCAAGCGGCAAGGTTTAGCGCGCATTGCTCATAAATTATCCGCCGCTTTGCTTATAAAGTCGCTCCACTTGAAACAAGACGGTCCAGAGGACCGTTCGACGCATCGTTTTCCCAAATCATTCATCTTGTAATTGGCGTCACGGATTCCTTAGAATGAAGTCTTAGTGAAATTACAGGATTAGACTTCCAAACTGACAGCCACAACACAGGTTCGCCGGGAAGAGGGTATTGATATACCCGGAAGCAATACCCCCAACAACAGTGACGAACCTGAGAAATTGCAGATTGGAGGGAGAATACGCATATGTCCCTGGGTTCGTGGTCCTTTCTTGATTTTCTGTTTATCGTCATTTTCGTAGTTTCCATCGTGTTCGCTCTGTTGAAGGGGCTGGCCCGCGAACTCATCAGCCTGACGGCGTTGATCGGCGGATTTATACTGGCCGTGTTTTTCTATCATGTGCCGGCAAGCCTGTTTAAGGAATTCAGCAGGACGGAAGCAATCGCCAGTCTTATAGGATTCATCATCATATTTTTCGGCTGCATCCTGATCGGAGCCGTAGCGTCATTCCTGGTAAACCGTATCATCAAGGCGGCATCGCTGAAATGGGCCGATCGACTGCTGGGAGGCATATACGGACTCCTAAGGGGATGGGCTATCGCTTCGATCCTGGTAGTCGCCCTGATAGCGTTTCCCATCCGGGACGATTTTATGGTGAAGTCCGTCATGGCCCCATTCCTGCTCGCAGGCGCTCGAATCGCGGTTTACTGCGTTCCTCAAAAATTAAAGGATCAGTTCAACGAACAATACATGAAAGTGGTTCAAGCCTGGAAACAGAACAGGAGTTTTGAATGAAAAACACCGGGAGTCCGCCCCAGCCCAGGCTGAAGGAAAGAGTGGAAAACCTCTGCCGGGACATGATCGAAAAAGGAATTCTGTTTTCTGAAGCCATGGAACATTTTGAGCGCTGTTTTATCACGGAAGTGGTGCAGAGAAACGGGGGAAACCTGACACGCGCGGCCGCCAGCCTGGGCATTCATCGGAACACGCTCTCTAAAAAGGTCAATCACCGGAATCTTCCCAAACGATAGCGGCGTTTTTGTTACTCACCCGCCTGAGTTGACCTTTGTGTTCCTCAATCGGATGTGAGCCGGCACCCAGGAGGATTAACCTTTACCGGACTTGATCCAATGAGGCGGAACATCCCGGCAAGGGGAATGTGGCATAAGGGAGAATACAAGATGGCCAAAGGCCGTATCCTGGCAATTGACGATGAGGCGGATTTAATAGAACTGGTCCGCTACAACCTGGAGCAGGAAGGATTCCAGGTTATAAGCGCTTCTGATGGAGAGTCCGGGCTGAAAATCGCCCTACAGGAAATACCCGATCTTGTCCTTATCGATCTTATGTTGCCCGGCATGGACGGTCTGGAGGTTTGCCGTTCCCTCCGTACCGACAACCGGACCGCTTCCATTCCGGTGATCATGCTGACAGCCAAATCGGCGGAATCCGACCGCATCGTGGGACTCGAGCTGGGCGCCGACGACTACGTGGTCAAACCTTTCAGCCCGCGGGAACTGGCGGCGAGAGTAAAAGCCGTACTTCGGCGAACCCGGCTGCCCCGCTCCCAATCCAAATTAATCCATCGCGGCGGTCTGTCGATCGATCTGACCCGTCGGGAGGTAAGTCTCGAGGGAATCCCGATAGAGCTTACCGCCACGGAATTCCGATTGCTTCAATTCTTCGCCGACCATCCCGGCCGCGTTTTCTCCCGCTCCGAACTGATCGACGCCGCTTTAGGAAGAGATGTTTCCGTGGTTGATCGTACTATAGACGTGCATATTACAGGTTTGAGAAAAAAACTCGGCAGCGGCGGCGATTGGATCGAAACCGTTCGGGGTTTTGGATACAGGTTCCGGGAAGAAACCGATTCGGAATAGGATTTTATTTTTAGTATCCGGCTTAAGATTCTTCTTTAACGGGCAGTATTACACGGAATGTGGATCCGCTTCCGACCTCGCTTTCCACCGTTATCCTGCCTCCCTGCGCTTCTACCAGATGCTTTACTATCGCCAGTCCCAGTCCCGTTCCTCCCGATTGCCGCGAACGGGCGGCATCCACGCGATAGAATCTTTCAAAAATCCTTTCCTGCTCGACTTTGGGAATGCCGATTCCGCTATCGGACACGGAAATAACGATCTCGTCTCCGTCCACGGCAGCGGTTACCGAAATACTGCCTCCGGCTGAAGTATATCGAACCGCGTTGTCCAGGAGGTTATCGAGAATTTCGTGAAAGGACTGGAGATCTCCATACAGCCGGGGCAAGTCGGCGGGACAGTCCGCTTTCATTAGGAGTTTCTTATGTTCCGCCTCAACCCGAGCCGTGTCCAGGCACGGATTCGCGACTTCATCAAAAGTAAAAAAGCGGGCATCGTAGGGCAGTTGGCCGGCTTCAATTTGAGCCAGCTTGAGCAGATCCTCCGTCAGGCGACCGAGCCGCAGCGCATGGTCCCGGATAATCTCCAGAAACCGTTTGCGGTTTTCCCTGTCTTCCAGAGCTCCGCCCAGAAGAGTTTCCGCAAATCCCTGAATGGCGGTCAGGGGCGTCTTGAATTCATGCGATATGTTTGCGATAAAATCGCGCCTTGCGCGCTCCAGCCTTCTGATTTCGCTGATATCGTGCAGAACCATTACCGCACCCGTCGTGGATCCCCCCGAGCGGACTGGCGCCGCCGTCACAGCGAAACTGCGTGTCCGGACCGACCCGACAATAATATCGCCATGAATCGCCTTATCAACCGTCAGAACTTTCCGGATAAAAGAGATCAGGTCGGGATAGCGGATCAATTCCATAACGGACCGTCCGTGCCAATCGGATTCTGTAACATCCATTGCTCTACAAAAAGCCCGGTTGCAATAGACAATGGACTGGTCGCGGCCGATTACGGCCACCCCTTCCTCCATACTGGCCAGAACCGCAGAGGATTGATTGCGTTCTTCGGTCAGTGTTCGAATCGTGAGATCCAGTTCCCTGGAGGTCCTATTCAGACTGCCTGCCAGGTCCGACAACTCATCCCGGCGATGATCCGTGGGAAGGGGGCGAAAATCACCTTCAGCCACGCGTTGAGAGAATTCTTTCAGTCGCTTGATCCGGCCCGAGATAATCCGAAAATAAAGGAGCGAAGCGCCGCCGGCCAGGATCATTATAAACAGCGAAATAAGCCAGAAACGATCCCGGAAATCCCGCAGCGTTTCATTCAGATTTTGAAGCGGGATGGAAAACCGCATCACCAGGGATTTCTCGACGTCGTAATCGTACCGTTTCGCCAGGTAAACCAGATCGCGTCCGAGAGTGGCGCTGTAGCGCACAGCGCGCCCGGTTCCGTCCAAAAATGCCTCGCGGATTTCCGGCCGGGCTCCATGATTTTCCATATTTTCAGGGGCTTCTTCGGAATCGGCCAATACAATGCCGTCTTCGGAAATCAGAGTAATGCGGATTCCGCTTTGCGCCAGCCATTCGGCCCAGTCCTGAAGAATCGCGCTGTCGGACAGGGATGGAGTCCTGGTCAACGCCACCCGGGACAAGGATTCCAGTTGAGTGTAGGCGGCATCCAGATACTCTTTTTTCAACGCCTGGACGACATACAAACCAAGGGCGCCGATCACCAGAAGCAGCATCAGGAGATATATCAGGCCCAGTTTCCAGAAAAGTCGATTCTTCATAATATAAGGTGCGCAATTGAGGGCCCCGCAGACATACTCGACAGTATGTCGAGAAGCCCGATTCGAGCGGTCCCAATTTATTCTGTGCATCAATTGGGACCGCAGTAGAAACTTGGTGAGAAAAGCGGGCTAGTCCGGGAGCACAAATTATCTGCGTTTGATCACGACCAGACTAATGTCGTCCGCCTGCTCCTGGACCGTATCCCTTTCATCCAGGACCACCTTACAGATTTCCCGGGCACTACAGTCTTTGTAATCGGCAACGGTTCTCTCAAAATGTTCCAGAGTAAATCTGGAGAAGGCATCTACAAGGCCGTCCGTATACAGGAACAGAATATCCCCGCGCCCCATTAAATTGAGGTCATTAACCGTATACCGCTTTTTATATCCCAGCGCCAGCTCATAGTGCCTGGCATCGGCATGGTCTTCGCCGGGCTGCAACCCGATAGGCGGATAGCTGATCAGACGATCCGGCGTTATCTCTACGAAACGATCGTATTCCCTGGAAAATACCAGAGGGGGGGGATGCCCTGCACTAACGAAACGGAAGTGTCCCGTATGTGAGATTTCCCCGTAGATAAGTGTAATAAAGGCCGCCGAATCCCTTTCCGTGACAGGACTTCGCAATGTCTTGGACTTTAGAAAGCGGGTGTTTACCTGTTCGAATAAACGAACGGTGATTTCGCCGTTCAGATCCATTTCATACTGCGCCGCCGTATGAAACGCCTGGTGCAGCATCAGCGCCCGCATGGCGTCGATAAACTCGTGACCGGCAACATCGGCGACCAGAACTCCACCGGTGTATCGAAGCTTCTGCAACCCCTGTACGATATCTTCCCGCCCCTGAGAACTGGCATTCTGGATTCGGGCATCGAGATCAAAACGATCCTGAAAATTGACATAGGTAATGAGATCCCCACCCGCCACTCCATTAAGCGGGAGGGTCATGCCGAAAATATCGACACCCGGTATTCTGGGAATTGCACCGGGTGACGGGATTAGATGTAGTGCGGTGTACTCCGCTCCCATGTGCAGTTCCTGATTCAGAGCTTTATCGGAAATTTTTAGTGAGTGCTTCTCCGCACTGGAGCAACCGTCGGGCAAAACAGGGGATACGACGGGATCATTATCCGATTTTCTGTATTCTTCTTCTTCTTTCAACATAGCACATCCAAACACGGAATCCTTTGGAACCGCAGAATTCTCCACTGCAAAATATATATAATTAATACGAACCCAATATGAGTAACAGATAAAATTAAATATTTTAAATAAAAGTCAGTACCTTTTTAGCAGCATTAAGTCAGAAACGGCATCAATCTGCATCGAATCCGGCTTTTGTTTCCAGGTCACCGAATGTCTCTGCGAATATTTCTATAAGCTTCAGGTTCTGCTTGGAGAGCATCATCGCATTGCCGACGATGGCATAAAAAAGTATGCTCAAGCGCGTCTTGGACTCGCGCCCCCTGATGCGCTCCATTTGCAGCTTATTGAGCCTTTCCGCGATATTTCGAAGTTCAATATCCCTCTGCTGCACATCTTTATATTTCATCATGTCCTTCGATTTGAAGGCTTTTTCAACATCCAGGAGCATATCGTCCAGAATTTTCCCTACCGTCTCCAGCTCCTGTTTCTGTATATCCAGCAGGCCTTTATGATGATTCCGGACATGCAAATAGGCCCTCTGTACGATATCGCGGTGGCCGTCGGACAGTTTCTGAATCCGTCGTATTGTCTGCGGATATTTTAAGTAAGCATGTGTTTCCTCCCGCGACAAAAGGCGCATGCATTTAAAAACATTGGCGATGATCGTGTCGGACCATTTCTGTATCTTGTTGACTTTTTTGGATTCGTTTTTCAGTACATATTCATTCTGGTTATACAGCGCCGTTAAAGTTGCACTCAGGGAGCCACGGATTTCCCCAAGCAGAACGGCCATATGTTCGAAAGTAATTGAGATGGATTCTTCAGCGTCCGTAATTTTTTTAAGGTTGAAAACAGCCCCGATGTCTTTCTGTTTGGCCCGTTCTTTATGGATTCGATGATTCTGCCATATTATGTAGGCAGTGACTCCAAGAAGGCCAAGAACACCCCATCGTTCGGTATAGAAAATAATCGTAGCGATCAAACCGGAGACGACAAACGCGGAAAGCGCCGTCAGGAACCATCCACCGATGACCGTGAATACCCCGGCGATTCGATATACGGCGCTTTCGCGGCCCCAGGCCAGATCCGAAAGGGACGTGCCCATGGCCACCATAAATGTCACATAGGTCGTTGATAACGGAAGCGTTTGCGAAGTGGCGTAGGAGATCACCGCCGCAGCCACCATCATATTCACTGAAGCGCGCAGTAAATCAAAGGAGGGCTTTTTGTTTCCACTTAACTCCGCTTTGTAATGGGACGTATCCAGTCTTCCTTTCAGCCAGTGCTGCACAAAGAGAGGAATAAGCGCCCTCAAAAAATGCACGAAACGGATTGCGATGCCTACGATCGCTCTCGACAGGAAAATCGATTCGAACTTTTCTTCCTCTTCCAGCTGCTCTCCAAGACTGATCTCGGTATCGGTAACTGTTCGCGCCTTTTTTGAGAGCCACAGGGTTACAACCATGATCAGACCCGCGATAATAATCATCACACTCGGCGTCGGAACCTTCGCCCCCATAGCACCCATCAAGGTTGTGAGCGGGGCGTCCGTGGCCGATGCAATACCGTACGCCTGGTACCCTGCAACCGGAACACCTATAAAATTGACCAGGTCGTTGGCGGCAAACGCCATTGCCAAGGCAAATGTTCCGACAAGCACGACCGGTTTGAGTACATTCACTTTAAAGAAGAGAAGTATTTGAAGAAACACGGATGAAATCACAAAAATGACAATCATTATCAGAAAAGCATTGTCTTTTATGGCCGCTGCTGTCTCGGATGATATGAAAAAGGCGCCTTTGGCTCCTTTTATAAGAATAAAGTAGGCAATAAAGGCATAAGCCATCCCGCCCCAGACCGCGCCGTAACGCTTGAGACGCCTGGCATAATCGAAAGTAAAGAGCAATCGCGTCAGAAATTGCACGACAGCTCCAAGGGAGAAGGCGACGACGACGGACAGCAGTATGCCGAATATGATGACCATGGCTTTGCCGGTGTTTATATACTGATAAAGACCAAGCAGGCTGCCTTCCTGCTGTACAATTTTAAGGATGGAGACGGCTACCGCGCCGCCGAGAAGTTCGAATACGATGGAGACCGTCGTTGAGGTTGGAAGACCGTAGGTATTAAACAGGTCCAGCAGAATGATATCGGTGATCATCACCCCGAGGAAGATGGTCAATAATTCCGGCATGGTAAAGAATTCCGGGTGAAAAATACCCTTGCGGGCGACCTCCATCATGCCGCTGGAGAAACTGACCCCGACCATAATGCCGATGCTGGCGATGATCATGATGATGTAGCGGGGTGCGACACGGGATCCGACGGCCGAATTGAGAAAATTGACGGCGTCATTGCTGACACCAACCATCAAATCAAAAACGGCGAAGGCAATTAAAATGATGACTGCGGCAAATAACCACTCTAAGCCCATTGCTCGGTCTCCTGTCGGGTGAAATGGGTTGGATCAAGACGTAATTCTACTATAAGTCGAAAATTTGAAAAGGCATTCCCCGGATTTATGCATCCGGCGGCGTGCACAAAATAATTCGGCCGAATAGATAGGTACTGCGAGGCAGGATCAAGGCGCGTTGATAAAACGATGTGGCCCGACACAAGCCTTGAGCGGTCGTTGAAGATGAGGCATGAGAGCCTCAAGCTCAACAGAACCAAACCCGTTCAGATATATAGTGAACTCCCGGGGCTAGAACGGCCAGAAACTATTATCGTTCCATACCTGTTCCTTCAGGTCTTCATTGAGTTTGTATAACAAACGGTGATGGGTTCGCTCCCAGTCGGCCAGGGACTGATACATCTCCTTTTCATTGGGATCCGTGGCTTCATCCGCCCTTTGCTGATAGACCTCAATGGCTCGGTTCTCGAAATCAATTGCGGCCGAGATGGCGGCGGCTTCGAAACCTGCCGCTGAAATTTCATTTTTCACCTGCTCGCTCAGGATCATTGCAGCTTCGGTATCGTCTACGGAATCCGCGATGTCGTTCCTGGCAAACTTGCCGTTTCTTTCATACTCAGCGAACTGCCTGGAAAGATATTCTATGTGTGCATCCTCCTCCTCGGCCATGATGGTAAATATCTCGCGTACAGCTTCGCTCTCGGTCTGGCGTGCCGTCGTTGTGTAAAACGCTTTTCCCCTGAGTTCCAGCAGGATTGCGGTTTTCAGGATATCTTCTGCTTTTTTTGCAGTCACAATCGTTACCGACCTTTCCTAAATAATACCTTTTACGGCGTCAAGCCTTCTTTAAATTCAGTGTACGATCCAGCAGCATTCGCCGTCATCATTAAAAAAACATAATAAGACAAAAGCCGTTCCGGGCGATCATGCTTTATGTCTTTTATCCGGAGTCTCTACATCTATAGGCACTTCGGGAATTGTAAGGATAAGAAGGAAAGCCACAAGAACGCATATGGCATTTATCAGAAATACTGTTCTGAGGCTTATTTTCAGTGAGTCGCGAAGCGCTTGCACCGTTTTTTCGAAAAGCTCCCGGGCCTGTTCTCCGGCCGGATCCATAGCCCGCTCGAGCGCGGTCATTGCTTCCCGTGAAAGCAGAACCCGGGAATCCACCAGGGATGCCAGGGTGGCTTCATCGGCAATCCGGTTGAGTTCGGCAGGCAACCTGGACTGGAGCGCCCTTTCATAGGATGCATTCATCGCCGATCCCAGGATTGCCGGCCCGATGGCGCCTCCCATGAACACAAAAAAGAACATGGCCCCTACAGCCACTCCCAGCAACCGTTTGGGAACGGAAAATTGAGCGACGAGAGTGTTCATCGTGGGAATCGATCCCAGGCCGAAACCCGCCAGCGAGGTAACCAGGACTCCAAGCCATGCGGGCGTACCGGCGTCGAAGGGAACCATGGCAAACACGGCACAGGTCAGAATGCCGTAACCGACGATATACATCCACTTGTAACGCTTTGTCCTGGCCAGCACGTAACCGGTCGGCACCCCTATGAAAGCCATCAAAATGCCGAACGGAGTGATGATTTTCCCGCTCAGTGTCGCGCTGGTGCTCTGCACACCCTGTAGAAATAACGGGTAATACCTGAGGATGCCCAGAAATCCGAAATAGGAGATGAAGCCTGCCAGGGCCGCCGTGAGGAATCGACGGTTTCTGAAAATCTGTGGATCCAGCATCGGTTCTTCCCGTCGGTTTTCGAACCACAGGAAAATTGTCCATAAACTCAAAGAGGCCGCAAACAATCCGATAATCCGAACGGATGTCCAGGGATATTCGCTTCCCGCCCAGGAAAATCCTATGATCATTGTGCCGGCCGCAACCGCCAGCAAAAGGGAGCCGGGCAGATCGAATTTACGATCCGACTTTTTTGAAACGGACGGGATGCCTAAAAAAACCAAAATACCGCTGGTCATCGCCATCACAACAGAAATCCAGAAAAAATACCTCCAGCTGAGGCTGTCCGTCATCATCCCCACCAGTGTAGGAATTGTAAGAGCTGCTATACCGGCTGGAATCTGCAGCAATCCGCTCCAGCGGCTTCTCTCGGTGGGCGCGTAAAGGTCCCCGATCACCGAAAAACACAATGGGGTCAGTGCCGCCTGTCCTGATGAAAGAATGACGCTGGCAACAATAAAAAAAATGTAATCCCGGCTGAAACCTGACATGACCGCACCGGCCAGGTAGAGAACAATAGCCGTTAATAACAGTCTACGCCGGCCGTACATATCGGATAACTTGCCGAACACCAGGGTGGCAATCGCGGCCGCCAGGGCGGGTAATGAAATCGCCCAGGAAAACAGGGCCATTCCGTCGAGATCCGCGGCGATTTTAGGCGCCGTAACAGCGGCTCCGCGGAAGAAATAGATGGATGCAAAATAGGTGCAGAAGATGGTCACAAGACCCAGCACAGCATGTTTTGGTCTGGCAATGAATTCAGCGTCTGAATTTTGGAGCGATGGCATGGAAAACTCCGGTTGCTTGCAGGACATACCCGGCGGGCATACATGCAGGAAGCGTTATCAATATCGGCGGGAAGAAGCCTTCTTCCCTGTATTTCAAGCGCCTATAGTATAATCGCAGCCGGCGGTTGAACTTCAGCTTAATTTTTCTTTTCGGCTTTTTTCTGCCTTTATCGACAGAGACTTATCCATGAACCGTGGAACACCCGCAGTTCGGATTGTTGCCTTAACCCGCATTTTAAACAAGGTTCTGCGAGCCGGTGTATCCGACACCCGTTTTGAAAACAAAATACTTACAATGCCGATCCGCCGGATCGGTATTGTCATTGGAATCAGGTTATATATGAAATAAGGCCGGATTGAATTCTACCCGAACCGGCCGGTTATATAGTCTTCGGTCTGCTTGTTCGAGGGATTGGTGAAAAACCGGCTGGTCTGGTCGTATTCGATCAGCTCGCCGAGGCAGAAGAAGGCTGTGCGCTCGCTGACACGGGCGGCCTGCTGCATATTGTGGGTAACAATGACGATCGTGTACCGGTCCTTGAGCTTGGCAATCAGCTCCTCGATGCGGGCCGTGGCGATAGGATCGAGCGCCGAGCAGGGTTCGTCCATGAGCAGGGCCCTGGGCCGCGTCGCCAGGGCGCGGGCAATGCAGAGGCGCTGCTGCTGCCCCCCCGACAGGGCCAGAGCCGATTTCTGAAGGTCGTCCTTGACTTCATCCCATAAAAAAGCGTCGTTGAGGCATTCCTCGACAATGGAATTGAGTTCGGATCGGTTGTGTATGCCCTGAAGACGGGGACCGTAGGCAATATTGTCGTAGATGCTCTTGGCAAACGGATTGGGTTTCTGAAACACCATGCCCACCTGCTGCCGGAGATTGACAAGGTTGACGCGCCTGTCATACACATCCTGTCCGTTGACGGTCAGGGATCCTTCGGTCCGGATATTGGGAATCAGGTCGTTCATGCGGTTGATGCTGCGGAGAAACGTACTTTTGCCGCACCCGCTGGGGCCGATGATGGCGGTAACCATGCGGGCGTAAATATCCATGGTGATGTTTTTAACCCCGGCCGTTCTTCCGTAAAAAAGGCAGAAGTCTTTCGACCGGATAATTCCGCCGGCTTCACTGGATTCGGTAGTCATGGTATCCGTATCATCCGCTTGCACATACGTCGGTTTCGGGATCAACGAAGCATCCGCGCCACTCAAGCTGAGTTCATTGCTTTGAGATTGTATCATGTGTATTCACCCATTCGTTTCTTCATATACCACGGAGTTTCCGGCTGGAACGGGAACGAATCCAGATGGCGATAATGTTCAGGGTCAGAACCAGCGCTACCAGAGTCATGACCATGCCGTATTGTTTATGCGGGACCAGCATCGCCAGACGGTCCCCGACGGCTATATCGTAGCTACCGTAGGATAAAGCCCGTGTCGGCTCCAGGATGGAATCGGGAACAGGCCCGAATGCAATCGCTCCGGTAAAAAGGATCGGGGCGGTTTCCCCGGCTGCACGGCTCAGGCTCAGAATAATACCGGTAAAAATCCCCGGAGCAGCCGCCGGCAGTATTACGGTCATGAATGTACGGAACTGCCCGGCGCCCAGCGCCAGAGCAGCCTCCTTGTAGGTTCGGGGCACGGCCCGGATGGCTTCTTCACTGGCCCGGATGATAACGGGCAGAACAAGCAGACCCAGTGTAAAAGATGCCGCCAGGATATTCGGCTTTGTCAGATTCTTCGCTGTTTCAGCGGAAAAGATACCCAGAGTCTCATGACCGAATTCCCCGAGCATTGGGAACAGAAACAGGACAAAGAACGCCATGCCGAAAAGCCCGAAAACAATACTGGGAACTCCGGCGAGTGTGTTGATGCAGGTGCGGATCACGCGGACGACAATATTGTCGCTGGTGCATTCAACAAGAAAAGCTGCTGAAATAATGCCGAGGGGTATGGAAAAAAGCATTGAAAAAAATGTCAATGCCAGGGTGCCCAGAATCTCGGGGCCGCAACCGCCGAAATAATGCCCGTCCGTGCTTTCGTCCAGAAAATACCGCCAATAGAAGGTCAGCCGAGGTCGAAAAAGGCGGTAAAGATTTTTTTCCGTATAATCAAAAATCGGCTCAAGATCCGTATTGGCAAAGAATTCCTTGCGCGCCGTCCTATGTTTTACCATCGGCTGCCCGGGCTCGGTTTCCACCCACTCTTCAATCCAGAGCAGTTTCTGAAGCTCCCTTTGAACGACATCCCATCTGGTGGCGCCGTACTGATCGATCGTCAAGGCCGGGAGCAGCTCCCCGGGTCGGGGACCAAAGAGTTTGCTCAGGGCCTCCTGGACCTCATCGAAAGCTTTAGCGTACTGTTCCCGTTTTGACAGATCGACGGATTCGACAACGTGTGTGTAGCTTTCGGCCTTTTCGAAGTATGCCTCGATGACGGTCCCCCTGAAATCAGGATCGTCCCGTAACTCAAGTACCGATTGCAGATTCCTTTGAACGGTCCCCTTGTCCCGGCTTTCAAAAGCATCCTGCAATGTGTCGCGGAGTACTTTCGCCCTGGCACGTAATGTGGAATAGCGTTCGCCGGAAACACCGTTATCCCGGAGATAGCTGCCGTAGTCGCGGTAGATATCGCGCACATCATCCGACAAATGGTCCGTATCGATTCCCCGGCGAAATCGGCCGACGGCTTCGTATACGAACAGGCGTGCCTCTTCTATCTCCCCGTTTTCCCTCCGGATTCTCTCGGAATCGCCGTGCCCGAAAACAGCCAGCTGCATTTCGCGGAATTCGTTGGTTCCAAAAAAGAAAACGGCCTTTAACCCGTGCAGCATCATGGGGCCCAGGACCATCACAAGAACGCACACCATCAATACAACCGACATTATTGAAAATGCTGTAAAACATCGATCCGCAAAATCCCTCGAGAAAATACGGAATCCCATATCAGGCACCCTTGCCTTTCCGGACTCTTGCCAGGAAATGCTCACTCATCAGGTTCAGTCCGAATGTGAACACAAGCAGAAGGATGCCGATGGAAAAGAGGGACTGGTAATGAACGGATCCCTGCACGGTCTCCCCCATATCTCCGGCTATGGTAGCGGTCATGGTGCGGACCGACTGGGAAAGGTCCCACCAGGGAGAGGGGATCTGAGAGGCATTGCCGGAGGCCATCCAGACCACCATGGTTTCGCCGACAGCCCGCATCATTCCGAGGATAATCGCGGCGATGATGCCGCTGTGCCCCGCGGGAATCACCACGCGAATCATAGCTTCGGCCCGCGTGGAACCGAGACCGTAAGCGGCCTCCCGAATCTCCATGCCGACAGCGGACAGGGAGTCTTCAGCTACGCTGATAATGGTGGGAAGCGCCATAACGGCTAAAATAATGCCCGCATTCAAAACATTCGTTCCGGTGTCGTACCCCAGATGGGTCTGCATCCAGGGAGCCATCACCAGCACGGCGAAGAATCCGAATGCGACGGAAGGGATGGCGGCAAGAATTTCAATTACGGGCTTGATGAACTGCCGGACTTTGAAGGTCGCGATATCACTCAGCCAGACGGCGGCAAGCAACCCCAGGGGTACGGCAATCAGCAGGGCAAGCACCGTAACATAAACCGTCCCTGCGACAATCGCCAGAACGCCGAACTCCGGATGTTCGTGGGATTCCGGATACCAGCTGGCGCTGGTGAAAAACTGCTTGACGTAGGGACCGGCCAGGAATCCCGCCGCTTCCCGGATAATAAAATAAAATATCAGCAGGACCGCGACTACAGAGACAAAGGTCACCAGAAACAGGAACGCGCGGCCCAGTTTGTTGAATATATATCCCCTAAGGTCCTTCCCCGGAGAAAGCAGAAGCGGTCGATCGAAACGGGCCGCTTCCGCAGGTCTTGAGGATTGCATCTGCAATACACTCCAGGTGATAATTTCAAAGATAACGGCAGCAAATGGCGTGTACCGTCTTTCACTGCCTGATGCATTTTCTAGTAAGCCGTTACGGGAACGAAACCCTTGGCCTCGATAATTTCCTGTCCTTCCTCGGTCAAATAGAAAGTGCAGAATTCATGCACGAGTGAACCGAGTTCGGGGTAGCCGTTGGTGAACAGGAACAACGGCCGGCTGACGGGATACACACCCTTGGCAATGGAGGAACGGGTCGGCATGATACCGTCTATTTCGAGAGCCTTCACGCTGTCATCCAAAAAACCGAGGCCGACATATCCAATGGCGCCGGCAGTGGCCTTCACCCTCGAATGCGCCTGGGGATTGGAGTTTACATACTCCACGTTCGAAGCCATTTTTTCCTTGTTCATCACGAGGCCTTCAAAGGTTTCGTACGTGCCCGATGAGGTGTCCCGGCTGATGGGAACGATATTCATGCTGGGTCCGCCCAGCTCTCTCCAGTTCTTGATCTTGCCGGTATAGATGTCCCGAACCTGCTCCCGCGTCAGAGCTTTCACGGGATTGGACGGATACACGATCACGCAGACGCCGTCCATGGCTATGGCGTGAGCCACGGGCAGGAAAGGCTTCTCCCCGGAAGCCGCCTTGGTATATTCCTTATCTTTCATGAAGCGGCTCATCATGGCAATGTCGCATCTGCCATCGACCAGGGCCGCGGCGCCGTTGCCGCTGCCTGTCTTGTTGACGGTAATGGACACGTCGGGATACATCTTTTTGAAAACCTGTGCAAAGGCGTCGCCGATCGGCCCGACAGTCGTGGACCCTTCCAGCAACAGGGCTCCCTCACGAGGCGCGGCAACCACAAAAGCCAGGGAAACCAACAATAACACCATTCCTAAGGCCAAATATTTTTTCATCTCATACTCCCAAAGTTATAGTTCATTATTTTTTATAAAAGTTAAGAGCCGGTTAACGGAATGTTAAGAATCCGTTAACAGCATATCTTCTTTGATCGCTATAATTTGAGCCCCCATACCCACAGGTTTGAGAGTTAAAAATCGAAAGCCGATCCCTTATTAGAATTTGAAAGCGGCGTCAAGCTGCAGCCTGTTAAAGTTCGGCGTGTCATAATTCGCGCTGCGCTCGTTGAGAAAATAGGTCATACTGGCTGTCCAGGCTTTGGCGACCTGAACGTCGAAGCCGAACTCGCTCCCTTTGCAATCCGTACCGCCGCCGTTGAAATCGGAATCGTTAAAGGTTGCAAACACGGCATCCGCTTCGATTTCCCTGTAGATATAGCGGAATGCTATGGAACCGGGATCTTTGGTTTTCCCGAATTTTCCTCCGACCAGCCAGCCCTGATCTTCTTCAACATTTTCTGCGACGTTTTTCACATAGTCGAAAAAGAACTGGAGCGGGAAATCCTCTACTTTGAATCCGAGCTCTGCGAAGAACTCAATTATCTGATAGTCATACATGTAATTGTCGCCTTCATCGAGCGTGTTCCCGAAGGAATCGTCATCGTAAAATGTGCCGTAACCCTTAATGTTTCCGTAGCCGTAGTAACTGAAGCCGCCGCCGATGTTGCCCTTATCCTCCGCAAAGGCGATGTCCACGCCGGCCTGCCCGCCGAAGAGCCATGTATCGCAATCCGAACCTCTTTCCTCTACCCAGAAACCGCCGACGTTGGCAAAGAACTCAGCCCTGTCGTTTGATGTGACATACTTCAACACACCGCCTTCGGGATTAAAATCGCTGTCCCAGATCAGTTCCGAACTTCCGACTTTATGAAAAGGATTCTTCATCTTCCCGGCAATAATATTCAATCCTGGAGCCTGGTCGGTGTGCAAATCCACATAGGCAAGGTCTAACCAGATTCCCTTTGCGGTAAATGTATCCCCAAGTGTCTGGTTTCTTGAGACCGGATCGTCCGATCCGCTGGCAAGCTGGAATCCAAGCTTGATGCTGTCGGCAGGATTCGCTTCAATCCCGATTCTGGCCCGGATACGGTGCCGGTTCCGGGCATCGTTGCCCTCTACTTTTATCATCTCGTGGCGATATCGCAGATCCCCTTTGACTTTAACTTTCTCCGTCCAATCCGCCGCCCCGACGATACCCGGCAAAAGCATGATAACCAGGCCAACCCAAATAATTCCTTTCTTCATGAACCATCCTCCTCTATGAGTTTTAACGAGTGTCTTTCACACTCTTCATCGCTCCGAACAATCCGGCGTGTATCCGCACGCTTTTCCAACACAGCCTGCGGGTGACGCCTGCATGTCCGCACATCCTCGCTGCGAAACTTAATGAGTAATGCGATCCATCAAGCGCGAAAAGTACAGGGGATTTATTAAGAAAAAATTAAGGCATAATAAATATATGAATAATTATGGGAATAGTCTGAAAACGGGAATCGCCTGTCCCGGGACTCTGCATGCCCGGGGCCCAGTGAAAAGGCCATAAGTGATTTGCATGCAGCAGATATACTGAATCCCATCAAAAACGGATTCGTGCTATCATGGGTTGTTTGAAATATTGAATTAAGTGGCGCGTGCCTTCCTGCAAGGCGACACAATGCGGGTATAATCTTCTTGCCTTATTGAATATCAAATAATGTATAAACATCTGAAAAAATATCCCTGTATTCCGGTTTTATTCATTCTCGTTCTCTCTACGGTCCCGGCTTTTCCCCAACAGGACAGAGGAACAAGGACACCCGCATGGCTGCAGTTGTCTTTCGAACAGCGTACCCGTTACGAACACCTCACGAATCCCTTCCGTCCGAATACATCCGGAACCGAAAAACATTTTCCGCTCCGAACACGGCTGAAACTGGAAATCGGCGAAGCCGGGCATCCGGTCGGTTTCCTCGCAGAGTTCCAGGATTCGCGCGTTCTGTACGAAAAAGAAAATTTATTCTCTGCCCGCGCAAATATAAACGAACTCGATTTCCTGCAGGCCCATCTGCAATTCAACCTGGACCATCACCAATCCAACGGTATGAAAAGCCGGATCGTCCTGGGCCGATTTACAATGGATCTTGGCAAACGCCGCCTGGTGGCCAGGAATAATATGCGCAATACCACCAACGCTTTCGACGGCGTATCGTGGACCCTGGCGGGGGATCGGGATTGGACGATTCGCTTTTTTTTAACGCGCCCCGTCACCATCGATCCTTACAGGCTGGACTCCGGCAGCCGGCGATACTTCTGGGGCACCTATTTCGAATCCACGCTCTTCCACGGGTTGATGCTGGAGGCATATTATTTAGGTTTTCGCGATACGGAAATCCCTGCCTCCCGACAGATGCACTCAACTATTGGAGGGCGTCTCTACAAACTACCGGCTCCCGGATCGATGGATTATGAAATGGAGTCTGCCTGGCAGCTGGGAGAAAACGGAACAAGGAGTCATTTCGCTCATTTCCAGCATGGAGAGCTGGGTTTCAGTTTTGATCTGTCATGGAAACCGAGGATTTCTTTTCACTATGACTACGCCAGTGGAGACAGCGATCCCGAGGATGACACTTCCGACAGGTTTAATTCGCTTTATGGGGCCAGAAGCTTTGAATACACACCAACCGGCATCTATGGTCCTATATATCGCTCGAATATAAATGCTCCGGGATTCACGATCGCATTGAATCCGTCCGACACACTCTGGCTTACAACCTCATACCGGGCATTCTGGCTGGCTGATGGGAAGGACGCATGGACAGGGTCCGGTCTTGCAGACCCGTCCGGGGAATCCGGAAAATCACTGGGGCAAAACCTTGAGGTTCGTATCCGGTGGCGGGCAAATCGCTATATTACGGCGGAGTCGGGCTACGCCCGCTTTTTCAAAGGCTCTTATCTTTACCGTGTACCGGACGGTTCGCGTGCGGGAGATTCCGATTACTTTTACATAGCTACAGAGGTCAAGGCCAAATTACTGCCCTATTGATTCATTACCGTCTCTGACAAGTCCCTCACGCCGGGGCGCGATCCTCTCGAAACTTGTAGCCAAATCCCCGAATGGTTTCGATCCATTTCGGTTTATTGAACGCTTCTTAATTTACTTTCATGCTGGTGGCGCACTTCTCTTCCCTCCACCAGGTAAATAACCTCTTCCGCAATATTGGTTGCATGGTCCCCGACCCGCTCCAGATGACGCGAAATCAGAATTAGTGCGAGCCCGCGCTCGATAGTTCCGGGATCGGCCATCATGTACGTTAAAAGAACACGGAATATTTTGTCCTTATAGGCATCCACTTTCTTCTCTTCTTCCATAACCAGGGCAGCTAATGCACAATCCCTGTTAACGAGGGCTTCAAGGCTGTTCCGAACCATTCTTTCGGCGATCTCGCCCATCATGGGAAGGTCGACCAAGGGTTTTAATGACGGCGATTTCAGCACGGGAGGCGCTTTCTGGATGATATTAATCGCCTGATCTCCGATTCTTTCCAGCTCCGTCGCAATACGGGAGGCCATGAAGAGAAAACGGACATCCGTTCCGACAGGCTGCTGCAGCGCGGTCAGCTTGACGGCGCTGTCGTCGATCTCAATCTGCAGTTCGTTGACTTCTTTCTCCTTCTCAACCACCTCGTTCCCGAGGCTTTCATCGCGTTCGATCAGTACCCGCAACGCGGTCTGGATCATCGATTCCGCCAGCCGACCCATCAAAAGAAGCTTTTGCTGCAGTTCCTGGATTTTCTCTTCAAAGTTGCGCATTATATAAAACCTCCCGGACATGTAGTGGATGCCTCCCGGTATCCGATGGAATTATGAGGCACAAACCCCGGCAACCATGTAGCTTATAGTAACGAATGTACCTGCTTCGTTGTATTGGAGTTGATTATATCCTATTAATTCCATCCCCAAAAATCGAAGTCTCTTCCTAACCGTCATAAACCAGTCGTGTCGCCCCGGCATATCCCAGAATTTTTACCGCATGTGTGTAAAATAGTTGCAAGGGATTTGTAAAGATTTCATTAAGGCCTTAAAGTATAAAATTTATTGAGTTTACGGGGACATAATTCTAATTTTACCGTCGGTTTTCGGTTGAAAAAAATCTTATAAATAATTCATGAAGTTTTCCCGCCTGAAGTTGACAACAGAGGAATCGCTCTTATACTATTAGCACTCGCCTCGGGTGAGTGCTAAGTCCTTCGATGCACAAATTCGACTACGAATTTGTGCCCTCTGGACTTAGTGCTGAGTGAACGATTTTCAGGATTGTAGATGGTCGAATCACACATAGAAATATGTAACCGTAATAGCGAATCGAAGCACTAAGCGATGCGAGGAATAAACCTGTGGAGTTGACCTTATAAGTTACCCATTAAAAAAAGGAGATCTTGTATGAACGTCAGACCTTTGCACGACAGGGTTCTTGTAAAGCGTGTTGAAGAGAAAGAAACCGTAAAGGGCGGGATCATTATTCCTGATACCGCCAAAGAAAAGCCGATGGAAGGCGAGGTAATCGCCGTCGGCTCCGGAAAAGTCATGGATGACGGCAAGCGCGCCTCAATGGATGTAAAAACCGGCGACCGCATCCTTTTCGGGAAATATTCCGGTACTGAAATCAAGATCGACGAACAGGATTACATCATCATGAGAGAAGATGAAATCCTGGCAGTTCTTGGATAAACCGAGCAGAATTAATACATAGAGACAAGGAGCATTGAAACTATGGCTAAGGAAATTATTCATGGCGAACAATCACGCCAGGCGCTTCTCAAGGGAGTGAACCAGCTGGCGGATGCCGTTAAGATTACGCTGGGTCCCAAAGGACGCAATGTCGTTCTGGACAAAAAATTCGGATCTCCGACCATCACGAAGGACGGCGTCACCGTTGCAAAAGAGATCGAGCTTCCGGATGCAACCGAGAATATGGGCGCTCAGATGGTTCGCGAAGTGGCGTCCAAGACATCCGATGTAGCGGGCGACGGGACAACGACCGCCACTGTACTGGCCCAGGCGGTTTTTCGTGAAGGCGTTAAGAACGTAGCCGCCGGAGCCAATCCCATGGCGTTGAAGCGCGGCATCGAAAAAGCCGTTGAGGCGGCCGTCGGCGAGCTGAAAAAGTTCAGCAAACCTGTCAAGGGCGAAATGATCTCCCAGGTAGGTTCCGTCTCGGCCAACAACGATAAGACCATCGGCGGCATCATTGCCGAAGCGATGAAAAAAGTGGGCAAAGACGGCGTTATCACAGTAGAAGAAGCCAAATCGATCGAAACGTCGCTTGAAGTTGTTGAAGGGATGCAGTTCGACCGCGGCTATCTTTCGCCCTATTTCGTGACGGACCCGGAAAGAATGGAAGTCAGCTTCGATGAATGCCTGATCCTGCTCAATGAGAAGAAGATCAGCTCGATGAAAGACCTTCTTCCTTTACTGGAACAGGTAGCCAAGAGCGGCCGGCCGTTTTTGATTATCTCGGAAGATGTTGAAGGCGAAGCGCTGGCGACTCTGGTGGTAAACAAACTCCGCGGCACGCTGCAGGTTGCCGCTGTGAAAGCTCCCGGATTCGGCGATCGCCGTAAGGCAATGCTCGAAGACATCGCGATCCTGACCGGCGGCAAGGTGATTTCCGAAGACCTCGGGATCAAGCTGGAAAACGTACAGATGCAAGACCTTGGCAAAGCCAAGAAAGTCACCATCGACAAAGACAACACCACGATCATCGAAGGCGCCGGGAAACATGCGGATATCGAAGGTCGAGTCAAACAGCTTCGTGTTCAGATCGAAGAGACCACCTCCGATTACGACCGTGAAAAGTTACAGGAAAGGCTGGCAAAGCTGGTCGGCGGCGTTGCGGTTATTAAAGTCGGTGCGGCCACGGAAACCGAACTCAAAGAGAAAAAAGCCCGTGTTGAAGATGCGATGCACGCCACCCGCGCTGCGGTGGAAGAAGGCATCGTACCGGGCGGCGGCGTTGCCCTGCTCCGCTGCATAGGCGCGCTGGACGGCCTGAAACTCGAAGGCGATGAAGCTGTTGGAGGAAACATCATCCGCAGAGCCCTCGAAGAGCCGATCCGGATGATCGCAGCAAACGCCGGCCATGAAGGTGCGGTTGTCGTCGACAAAGTTCGTCAGAATGACGACGTCGAATTCGGCTTCAACGCCGACACGGATAAATATGAGAATCTGGTCAATGCCGGAGTTATCGATCCAACCAAGGTAACACGGACCGCGCTGCAGAATGCCTCCTCCATCGCAGCTCTGCTTCTGACCACCGAAGCCCTGATCAGCGAAATCAAGGAAGAGGAAAAAGCGCCTGCCATGCCTCCGGGCGGGATGGGCGGCGGAATGGGCGGAATGTACTAAACCCGTCAACCAAACGAAACCTATATACCAGGGGCGCGGATTTATCGCGCCCCTTTTCTTTTTGATTGAAGATTCAATCTTTAATCTTCAATTTTCAATCAGTTACTGTAAGATAAATCCGCTGTGCAAACCATCATCAAATACACGGCAGGATCGGCTATTCTGTTAACAGCGATATCGCTTGCAACGCTGTTTTTCCGTCTCGGTTCGCTTCCCCTGGTGGGTGCCGACGAGCCTCGATATGCAAGAATTGCCGAAGAAATGCACCAGCAGGGAGCCTGGGTAACTCCAACTCTCGAGAACAAACCCTGGCTGGAAAAACCCCCTCTGTATTACTGGATTACCATCCCCTTTTACTCCCTGCTTCCAAATAATGAAACGGCGGCACGACTAGGTCCCGCTCTGTCCGCACTGATAACCGCTCTGGCGGTTTTCTGGCTGGGCGCAATTCTCAGAAATCGGCTTGCGGGATTTCTCGCTGCATCAATATTGTTAACCAGCCTGGGATTCATCCTGTTCGGCAGAGGTGCGTCCACCGACATGCCCTTCACCTGCGCATTCACACTCGGCATGACTATTCTTGCCGCCGCGGTAAGAAAGGACCCGGGCATTGGAAAGATTATGGCGGCCTATATTTTTTTTGGATTGGCCGTACTGGGGAAAGGGCCGGTGGCTATTATTCTGGCCGTCGGAATCGGCATTTTATTCTGGTATTTCAACGAACGCGGGCACGTTCTGTCCCGCTGGCGTATCCTAGCCGGATTCTTCATCTTAATCCTGGTATGCGCTCCCTGGTTCTGTCTTGTCTTTAAACAGAACGGATACGCTTTCATCGCAACATTCTTTGTAAACCACAATATTGCCCGTTTCGTGACCGGAATGCACCATCATTCCCAGCCGTTCTATTATTTTCTTCCGGTTCTGCTGGCTCTGTTTTTCCCCTGGAGCGGCTGGCTGCCCTTACTGATTCCGGAATCCCCGCTGGAAAAGATCCGTAGATGGCGGGACTGGGATCCGGTGACGTTGTTTTTAGCCTGCTGGCTCCTTTTCCCTCTGCTTTTCTTTTCACTATCCGATTCCAAACTCCCCGGGTATATACTGCCTTCGATACCACCGCTTGCACTGCTTCTTGGCATTCGATTGTCTCATCTAAAGGAAAACCCCGTCCGGCCGGCCATACAACGGACCGGCATGATTCTTATACTGACTTTCTCAATCATTACAGCCGCTGCCGCCCCGTACTATTTTCAGACCGCCTACGGCGGCAACTGGAGAATCGGAATTCTATTATCCGTTGTCTTCTTTCTGCCTGCACTCACAACCGTGATATTCGGATTCCGCGGTCGATATACCCGGGCATATGCCACTACGGTTCTTCAGGGGATCCTTATTGTAATCACTGCAGCGCAGTTCGCCATTCCCGTACTCGGGCAATACCATTCCACCCGGGATATAGCCCAATTGGCGCTTGAAGCTCGGAAGGGAGACGAACCCATTATTACCTATGGATTCACACACCATTCCCTCCATTACTACACCGGATACCAGGTCCACGGGAAAATAGACAATTCGGCGATGCTGCCCCATATACTGCCGGAATATGAACAATACCTGGTAATAACCAAGGAAAATAAGGTTCAGGATATTCGCAACCTGCAGGGAATGTATTTCGAAATACTGGGCGAACAGGGACCGTTCCGGCTGCTCCGACTTTCGCGAAATTGAATTCGAGAGGGTGGGCATTGACTGGAAAGGGATGCTCCTGTAAGCTGCATCACCGTATATGCTGAAATTGTACAATTCCTTAACCGGCACCGAAGAGGAATTCCACCCCCTGGAAGAGGGCGTAGTACGATTTTACACATGCGGGCCTACGGTATACGATTACGCACATGTGGGCAATTTCCGCACTTTCGTGTTCCAGGACCTGTTGCGCCGCTACCTGTGCTATCGCGACTACCGCGTTATTCACGTCATGAACATCACCGACGTGGACGACAAAACCATTCAGAACGCCCGGGAACAGGGAGTCAGCCTCAAGGAATATACGGCCAAATATACTGAAGCTTTCCTCGAAGACAGCCGGATCCTCCGCATAGAACCTCCCGACATCATGCCGCGAGCCACCGAACATATCCCGGATATGGTGCGTTTGATCCGCACACTGGAGGAAAAGGGATTTACTTATCGAAAAGAGGGATCGATCTATTTCAGCATCTCCCGTTATCAGGAATACGGCAAGCTGAGCAAGGCCGATTTTTCGGGCGCGAAATCGGGCGCGCGCGTCGACGCGGATAAGTATGACAAAGAAAATGCAAGGGATTTCGTCCTCTGGAAAGCACCCAAAGAAGGGGAAGATTTCTGGGACACGGAAATCGGGCCCGGGCGACCGGGATGGCACATCGAATGCTCGGCGATGAGCATGAAGTATCTGGGAGAAACCTTCGACATCCATTGCGGCGGCGCGGACCTCGTCTTTCCTCACCACGAGAATGAAATCGCCCAGAGTGAATGCGCCACCGGGAAACAGTTTGTCCGGCACTGGGTTCATCCGGAATTTTTAATCGTCGAAGGCGAAAAAATGTCCAAATCCCTCGGAAATTTCTACACCCTGCGCGATCTTCTCGCCCAGGGGTATTCCCCGGAATCGATCCGTTACCTCCTGCTGTCGGTCCACTATCGAAAGCAGCTCAATTTTACGGCCGACGGGCTGAAACAGGCGCTGGCATCGATCCAGAGGCTGGAAGATTTTCTGGTCCGAATGGATGAAATCGCCAAACCCGAAGACCCTTCCGACAACTTCAAAGAAGAGGCAGGGAAGACCCGGGAACAGTTCATTGAAGCGATGGACAACGATATCAATACCTCCGCCGCCCTGGCGGTGCTGTTCGAGTTCGTCCGCTCCGTCTACCAGCAGGACAGCCGGAATGCCCTGAGCGGCGGGGACGGGAAAATCGCCGCTGAGTTCATCCATGAAGTCGATAATGTCTTTAACATTCTGCCTCCCAAAAGCGAAGAAATCCTCGATGACGCAATAGCCGAGCAAATCGAAGCCCGCCAGGCTGCACGCCGTCGCAGAGATTTTGCCGAGGCGGACCGAATCCGCGACTGGCTCGCATCGAAGGGCATTCAACTGGATGACACCCGGGACGGGGTTCGATGGAAGAGAATCAAATAAATCAGTAGGGGCGAACCTCGTGTTCGCCCTCCGAACACAAATCGTCAGCGATCTTTTTTTTTAAATTACAGAATCAAGTTGAAATCCTAATTAATACAGATTTTCGCTTTCTATCGATTCATTTTCTATCCATAAAAATAACGGGCGCCTGGAACGTTCAAACGATTAACGTCAAACGTTGGACGTTCAACGTTGAACGTTTCAACATTCGATATCCAACAGATTCTTCTAAAATAGAATGAGATCTTCCGAAACATTCTGTTTATGGTCGCGCCGCATCTGCTCCGAGGACGCAAGGGGGAGCGTATCGCCTGCCGCTTCCTGATGCGGCAGGGCTACGATATTCTGGCCAGACGATACTCCAGCGGGGCGGGTGAAGTAGATATCATTGCGTTCGAGGGAGAAACGCTCGTTTTCGTGGAAGTGAAAACCCGGGCGTCCGGACAATTCGGCGAGCCGTGGGAATTCGTCGACAGGAAAAAACAATACCGCATCCGGCGCACGGCGGAAAGATTCATCGCCGACCACGAGATGAACCGGTATACGTATCGGTTTGATATCGTATCTGTAGTAATCCGACCAGGCGCAAAAGAAGAGGTCCGGCTTTTCCGGAATGCCTTTTAAAATACGTTTCCCGTTCAGCGTTTCCCGTTTCCCGTTAAAACCCGACACGGGGAACGGGAAACCGGGAACGAAAAAACCGGAATCCGCGGCAAAATATTTCCTCCGACAACCGAGCCGGTTCATTCACAATCATATGAAGTAACGGTATAAAGATAAGGTTGACCGGGTGTTTGGGGGTTTGCTATTATCGGTAGCTGCATATCTAAGAGAGCGGGAATAACTCAGTGGTAGAGTGCAACCTTGCCAAGGTTGAAGTCGCGGGTTCAAATCCCGTTTCCCGCTCCAGCCTCCTTTTATCATCGGCGTATATTCAATAAACGGAAATACTAACGACAGTGAGGTGGATCAAATTAGGGGCGGAGCCTGGGCCCAATGTAACTACATCATAGAATTCGAATTAACGTTGCAGGGGCGAACCTTGTGTTCGCCCTTTTCCCATCCACCAGAAGCCTCTCTTATCGCTACACGGACGAACACAAGATTCGCCTACTGAGCAGTGCACGGTATGGTATTCCCCGGAATCAGATGATATAATTTAAATTCTGCAGCGGACGGCGGGAGAAAATCCCGTGGTATTCGAAACACATTTCCTGCCGATAAGGATAAACGGTCAGGCAACGCGATTTATACCGAAGGACGAAGAAACATAAGAAATTAAGATAGCAGAATAACCGCAGGATCGATTGGCCGCACAAAAAAAGCCTAATACTACTTGATCCAATAAAAATGGGAGAGAATTTGGATGATTGAGACGGAAATTGCCGATTTTACAAAAGCTGTCGGATCCAAAGTGATCAGCGCAGAACAGGCTGCAGACCTCATACAGGATGGCGTTACAATCTGTGCACCTATAATTGGTTTGACCGGGTGGTCCGAGGAAATCGCGCGGGCCGTAGCCAAACGATATGAGAAGACGGGACATCCAAAGGAACTCACCCTGGTCTGTGGATCCGCTATGGGCAATCATAAGGATAAAGGACCGCATGTTATCGGTCTCGAAGGATTGGTCACTCGGTTTATCGGGGCGCATACTCACGGGTCACCTAACATCGGGGCTCTGATTCAGAACAATAAAATACTCGCCTATTGCTTCCCCCAGGGAGTTGTTGTACAGCTCTACAGGGAAATCGCCGCAAAACGCGCAGGGATGCTCACTAAAGTGGGTCTTGGAACCTTTGTCGATCCTCGCATTGAAGGGGGCAAGATGAATGATCTGACCCGGCAGGCGCCCGACCTTAACGAAGTAGTGACGTTCGCCGGAGAAGAATATCTGTGGTATAAGCCGTTCCCAATCCATGTCAGCCTGATCCGGGGAACGACAGCCGACGAAAAGGGCAACATCTCCATGGAAAAAGAGGGAGCATTGCTTGAAGCCCTTCAAGTAGCCCAGGCGGCGAAAAACTCCGGAGGCATCGTCATTGCCCAGGTCGAATATCTGGCGAAGACAGGCACACTCCATGCCAAAACAGTCCAGGTGCCGGGTGTGCTCGTTGATTACATCGTAGTATCCCAGAATCCTCAAGAATGGCACATGCAGAGTGAAGGCATCTATTATCAGCCGGCGTTCAGCGGAGATATTACGATGCCCCTCAAGGCGCTTCCAACACTTCCGTTCGATGAGAGATTGTTTATTCTGCGCCGGGCTGCAATGGAGCTTACACCCAACTCCGTGGTCAACTTAGGTATCGGTATTCCCGACAGGCTTGCAACCGTAGCAGCTCATGAAGGAGTGGCGGACATGATGACGCTCACAACCGAGGTTGGCGGCGTGGGAGGCATACCTGCCGGTTGGCCCAATTTCGGGATGAGTTACAACGCGGAAGCGTTCATCAATCACCCGTCCATGTTCGATTGGTATGATGGCGGCGGTATTGACCAGGCCTTTTTGGGGATGGGAGAAGTCGATAAGTGCGGAAACGTAAACGTGAGCAAGTTTAATAACAGGCCTATCGGATGCGGCGGATTTATCAACATTACGACTGCATCGAAAAAAGTCGTTTTCTGCGGTACTTTTACAACCGGCGGCATTAAAGCAGTCGCCACGGATGGGAAAGTAAAGATCGCCCAGGAGGGCAAACGCAAGAAATTCATCAACCGCGTCGAACAAGTAACATTCAGCGGCAAGTATGCGGCCAAATCCAACAAGCCCATCCTCTACATCACCGAACGAGCGGTCTTTGAATTGATTGGCGGAGAGGTTGTCCTGGTCGAAATAGCACCAGGCATCGATCTGGAAAAGGACATCCTGGCGCACATGGAATTTAAACCTCTCATTTCTCCCGATCTCAAAACAATGCCGGAGGAGATTTTTTATCCTACATGGGGTAGGCTGAAACAGCATATCGAAAGAAGAGAAGAAGAACAGATCACAGATCAGGACTCTCATGAAAAAGGGAATCAGACTGAACGATATTCCTTTGATCTTGGCAGGATTACCGAAAACAGCCCTGAGAATGTTCCCGTCTGAGCCTTCTGGACCTCGCTGGAAAACTTGTGGGTGATGCGTGCTGATCCTTTCCTCAGATTTCTACAGCAGCAATGTTCCCGCACCTTCTTCCTTGTCTTATTGTGTGTGGCATTTGCAGGCTTAATGATGTTAAATAGCAGCGCTCGATAATGCCTGATACAGCCCGGAATTTCCAAGCCCGCATTTCTCGCAGGGTTTCGTGTAAACGAAACGACCGAGGCGATGCAGAGGGCCGCTGTATACGCCGCGCTAACAGGCGGGCTGCATTTCAGGGCACCGATAAAGCATGGGGAGGAGTGGGGAATGGATGAGACAAAATACGGGAAATATATCGTCACGGATTTGAACAAAGTGCCCGATTCACTGGGAACCCGCGTGTATTGCCTGCATGGCGGGGTCTTCGATGGAGCTCCCTATGTCGACTGCGCCTGGTTCTGGCCGCAAACCAAAGAAGTAGTGGTAGTCGACAAAGGTCACGCGCATGATTTTGGAGAAGTAGTGACTTTTTTCGGCTCCAATCCCGAAGATCCCACCGACCTGGGCGGCGAAATCGAGTTCTGGATTGGAAACGAGCCACACACGATCACAAAAAGTTGCGTTATTTTTGTACCGAAAAGCATCTCGCACTGCCCGTTGATTTTGAAACGGGTGGACCGGCCTATTTTCCATTTCGCCACCGCCACCGATAAAAACTACAGAGGGCCGCACGCAATGGAGTAATGGATTTTTAAACAGTCCTGCGAACAAATAAAAACAGGCTCGGTCTCAGTTCCCGAGCCTGTTTTTGGGTCAACTGTTTGCGAAAAAGTGTAATCTTTACCGTTTCCCGGCCGGTGTGCCCCCTAGGAACCATGAACGGGGAACCCTGAACGGGAAACGGGACTAATATACCCAGCCAAAACGGAAAACGATCCCGCCGGAGAAGGCAATATTCTTCAAAAATTCTTCATTGTGACGCGTTAAATAATAGTCTACCTGACCCAAACGGAGAGCGACCGTATCTCCCAGGTTCACGTCAAATCCGCCGCCGACGGCAACGCCTATGCCATCGTTCTCTTCTTCCCCGGATTCCGTACTGGTACCGGTCAGTTCATAGCTGACTTTGCCGCGATCCATTCCGACCAATGCATGTACGAACGGCGTGACACTTCCGGTGCGAATTGCGAAACGCGGCCCGCCCATAACCGACAGGTCCGTGTATTTAATCGTCGCGTTGACATCTGTATCGTCATTGTTCGTAACACTGCCGGTCACGATGTCGTCAAATCCGTATCGAACATCGAAGACTAGCCCGAAGTAACTGGTTACGTTAACGGCAAAGGCCCCCTCAAATCCCTTTTTCAGAAATCTGGAACTGGATACGGAACTCTCACAACCGGGGCAGATTAGTTCAAAGTCCTCTTCCATGCCGGACGTAATCGAATCAAGGTTTTCATCGGTTATACCCAGTCTTTGCGCCGAATACCCTCCGTATATTTCAACCCTTGGAAAATCCCGGGCGACCGCGATGCCGGAAATGGAGGCTGCCAGGACCAATGCAATAAGAAACCGTTTCATAATTGATATTCTCCCTTTTCACAAACCGTTTATCCGTCTACCCCAGTGACTCGCGTCGAGATAGCGTGCAATACGGGCTAATGTTCTTATCGAGATTATACCTGACGACATAAGAAAATATTAAATATCGCCTTGAGAATGGGAATCGATTATTTCAGATAAAATTCAAAAGAAAAAAGCGGCGGTATTAACAGCAATCCGTTGCCGGGGAAAAACCGTTCTTCTTTTCCCGACAACTTGCAGGCTGCGTGCTGCGCATCCGAGAACTCGAGAGTGCTATTCCGCGGTACCGGGGATGGCCGACAGCATCGATAAATCATGCGTACCGAACATTGAGTATGCCGCCACAGGAACATCCGATGAGAGCCTGATATATCCATTCGTCAGATCCACACCCTGAAGCGAGGGGAAAATTTCCGTCAAGGGTCGGCATTCACGCTGCCTTGCAGGGATTGACAGTGTTGTACCGGTCACGGGATTTCCTTCAACCGTATACAGATTCAGAGTTACCGTCGCGGTGGAACTGCCCGGATTGACAAGCGCAATCCCTGTAAAATACTGATCGTCGGATGCAACATGGCTGAATACCAGCGATTGCTGAAGCTCCGAAATTAAGGGTAGCGTAGAAACGAAAGTCTCTCGATTACGATCCCGAAACGTCACATTGCCGGCAATTCGGATCCCGTCACCTGTAACCTTGACATATCCATCCGTCAAAGAAGTAGACGTTTCAGAGGAATATTCCCTCTCCTCACTATCCCCGAAAAGTATTCCGGCGATACGATTCGCGCCTTCTCTCACAACACTGGCTACCTGCTCTTCAATTACAGCGGGAGTCAGGAAGAATTCCGGATCATCGACATAGAGTTTACCGTTAGGCTCCAGGAGCATTTCTTCCGTTTCACCTATCTGTACCCCGTCTTCACCGAAAAGCTGGAATCGAACGCTTCCCGCGCTGGAATCGAGGTTTACGACAGAAAGGCTGGTTCGATAGGTTCTGTTGAACAGATACTGTGGAGAGTACACGATCGGCGCCCCTTCGCTCGTATTCTGCGCCGGGATAAAGGAAATATCCCCCGTTCCCTGCTGCAGCATCAGGAAAGGTTCGACACCGTGAGTAGCGGAAACCCGGACATAATCCGTAGCGTCGGGAGTTCTTCCATCGAACAGATCGTCGTATATATTCGCCGCCATCGATTCATAACTACCGATGGTTTCCGTGACGGAATCCCTGGTTGTGCCGTTCGCCCGAACCAGGTCGATTGTAACGCTTGCGTTTTCTGGATTGTTGTTAATGAGTACAATTTTATTTGCGCCGTCGGCCTCAATGTCCGTAAAAATAAAATCGCTCAACGGTTCAGCGACGAAACCGGCGCCGTCCATTCGGCGTGTCCGGCCGTCAAAGGTCAGGAAAAATCCGCGCACCTGATCGGATGTCGATTCCATTCGCACCCACCCGTTAGAGTGGAATTGCGAGAGATTATCTCCGAATATCTGCACGTCAATCAGCGGAAGTTGGGCGCCCGGATTCAGCTGATATTCTACAGGATTTGTAATCTCCTCTCCGACAATCCGGTTTCCTTCCCGGTCGAATGCCGTGAATATTATTGTGGCTGCGCCGGCATCCATATTGGTAATTGCCGTTCCGACATACAGTTCGCTGCTCCCGGAGATCTGCCCCGTAGTAAACAGCGGTGCAGTCATTGTCGATGCCGGGGGCATTGCCGTGAAGGAATAGTCCTCGGATACGGCAAGGTTTTCCTCCTCGTCGCTTGACATGACTCTAAAGTGATAGAGTTCGCCCATTGTAAGACCGCTCAGGACCTGAGCGTGCGACGTCTGCATCGCGGCATCGAGAATCGTTGTGCTGCCGTACTCAGTAGTCGTCCCATACTCCACCTGGGTGTCGGATGCCTCGTTTGTGGTCCACGTTATGGTGGCTTCCGTACCGGTTATTCCCGAAACGATTACCGATCCGATCGTCGGCGGCGTCGTATCTGGCTGTGTTCTGAAGGTAAAATCGGCTGAGACAGCCAGGTTCCCGGCGGCATCTCTGGACCGGACTCGATAGTGATACAACCTGTCCATCGATAATCCGCTCAAAGTTTGAGCGTGCGACGTCTGCATCGAAGTATTGAGGCTGGTTGTACCGCCGTATTCCGTAGTTGTTCCATACTCCACCTGACTCGTGGATGCTTCGTTCGTCGTCCAGCTTATCGTCGCGCCGTTTAACGTAATTCCCGAAGCGGTGACCGAACTGATCTCCGGCGGCGTCGTATCGACCGGATGGGAAGTCGTGAAGGTGTAATCGCCGGATTCCGCCAGGTTGCCTTCTTCATCCATGGATAACACTCTAAAATGATATAAAGTCCCTCCAGTCAAACCGCTTAATGCCTGGACATGGGACGTCTGCATCGCAGTATTGAGGTTCGTGGTACTGCCATACCCTGCGGTCGTTCCGTACTCTACCCGGCCTGTAGATGCTTCATTCGTCGTCCAGCTTATCGTCGCGCCGTTTTCCGTGATGCCCGAAGCGGCGACCGCGCTGATTACCGGCGGCGTCGTATCAAAAACCTCGGAAGTCGTGAAGGTATAGTCTCCAGATACAGCCAGATTCCCGGCCTCATCCGTTGACGTAACTCTATAATGATATAAAGTTCCCGCGGTTAATCCACTCAATGCCTGAGCATGCGATGTTTGCATCGAGGTATTGAGGTTCGTCATACTGCCGTACCCTGTAGTCGTTCCATACTCTACACGGCTTGTAGATGCTTCATTCGTCGTCCAGCTTATCGTCGCTCCAGATGCAGTAATGCCTGAACTGGCAACCGAGCTGATTATAGGCGGCGTCGTATCGGTCGGGGTTATTGCTCCGACAGCGGTCGAGACTTCGTTGGAGAATCCGCTTTCATTCCCGGCGGCGTCGAAAGCCGTTACAGAGAAGTAATAAGTGCCGTCTGATAAGCCGGCAACGGTATAGGAGGTCTGATTTCCAACTGTTTGAGAGGAACCGTAAGATCGCGAAGAATTTCCATAATACACCTTATACCCTACAACGCCCTCGGACACGCTTGGATTCCAGGCCAGCGAAACATCACCGGCGAAGACTTCCAGACAGGTGCAGAGCAAAAAGCACATCCCTAAAATTATGGAACGATGAAATCGTATATATTGCGGCATATTTCTATTCCTCGCTATCTTTGCCTATTAATATCGATCAAAATGGAATCGAAACCAGTGACGGGAATCACCAATAGCGAGTTTTCCTTCCGGGTGAAATTTTCAGGATGTAAGCGGGTGCAGAAAAAGCGATTCACAGAAATATGAATCGACATAAAAGGAGAGATGAATAAATAAAAAATGAAGGAACAGACTATCCGGAGTTCCGCAGGGCGCGATTAATCATTTTCCTTTATCGCCGGTAGGGATATGCTACTACGTGGAAGCCAGTTCAGGATTATGGGCGTCGACCTGCCGTAGCGGATAAAGTTCCGGGAAAAGCAACTCACGGGACCCGGCGCCACCGAGCAGAGCGGGTGCCGGAGAATGCGGCGGCGGATTCCTGATCTACTGTTTGAAGATACAAGCGGTGCAAAAAGGTGCTAAGCCTTCCAGACCTGGCCGGGGCGGGTTTCGACACCTTCCATGGCGTTGCGCGTATCCACAATACATTCGGCGTATTTTGCCAGTTCGCTGTAATCCACGTCCGCATGCCTGGTCGATATGAGAACCAGGTCGAATTTCTGCAGGATTTCGCCTTTCCACTCGATAGACTTTTCCCCGGCCCAATGGCCGTATTCCCTGCTGGGTCGAACGACGGGAATATGCGGATCGTAGTAGTTGACCTCCGCCCCGCGTTTTTTTAATAAATCCATCAGCACATAGCTGGGAGACTCTCTATCGTCATCCACATCGGGCTTGTATGCCAGACCTATAATCAACACTTTGGAGCCGTTCAGGGATTTGCGCCGCTGGTTGAGGGCTTCCATCACTCTTCCTATAACATAATTCGGCATGGACGTATTGATTTCGCCTGCAAGTTCGATGAAGCGTGTATGCTGCTCGAACTCCCTGGCCTTCCAGGTCAAATAAAAGGGATCGATCGGGATACAGTGACCGCCCAGGCCGGGTCCGGGGTAGAAGGGCATAAAACCGAACGGCTTTGTCTTTGCCGAATTGATGACTTCCCAGATATCGATGTTCATCGATTCATAGACTATCTTCAATTCATTCACCAGGGCAATGTTGATCGCCCGGAACGTATTTTCCAGCAATTTCGTGGCTTCCGCAGCACGGCAGGAAGAAACCGGAACGATGGTCTTGATTGCTTTCGAGTATAAATCCGAGGCTTTTTTGAGACATTCGGGAGTAAATCCGCCCACGACTTTAGGAATCAGGGCGACTTTACTGTCCGGATTGCCCGGGTCCTCTCTCTCGGGTGAAAAGGCAAGGTGGAAATCCTCACCGGCCTTCATTCCGGATCCCGACTCCAGAACCTCGCGCAGATCTTCATCCGTCGTCCCCGGATACGTGGTCGATTCAAGTACGACAAGACATCCCTTTGTCAGGTGCGGGGCAACGGATTTGCCGGTTTCTACAATGTAGCTGATATCGGGTTCGCGATTTTTATTCAAGGGGGTCGGAACGCAGATGATAACGGCTTCCACTTCGCTCACTTTCGAAAAATCCACCGAAGCCTTGAATACGCCGTTCTTTACAGCTTCGACAATTTCCGAAGCTTCAATGTGTTTGATATAGCTTTCTCCGGCATTGAGTGCATCCGTCTTCTTCTGATCCACATCCAGTCCAAGCACCTCCACACCAACGCGGGCAAATTGCAGCGACAGGGGCAGTCCTACATAACCAAGTCCCACAACAGCTATCTTCATGTGCGTTTCCTTTCTTGCTCCCGGAATTATTTATAATTTACAACAGGGCTTATGTACAGGTTTCGATTTTCCCGCAGCATTCAGCAAGCCTGTGGTTGAAACACAACAGGCTGCGGGTGCCATTATACATCTATACGAGGAATTCATCTCTAACGCATTGTATATTCAAGCTTAGAAGACGATTGTATTCCCCCGGGCACGGCAAAATCCAACCTCAAAACTCTATCGGCAGGACAGTCCTATCAGGTTCGAAAAAATACAATTATGAAAACCGGCAGCTTGCCTTCTCTTGTCATGGAATAAGAATTAAAATTCGACGTTCGCATTGTGCACCCGGTAAACGCCTATGATATGCTTTTTCGGGATGAAATCAGAATTTGAGTTACAATTTGGCTTGTCACGCGCGTTTTTATAACACCCGTCTGATAAATATACTATCGGTATGCAGTGGAGCGACCGCGGCCGGAATACATAAAATATTATTTTACCGTTTCAGATTATGTCGAATAAAATCGGTTGGTCTTTGTTAATCCTTTATCTGGCGATCGTCGGCAGCTTTTGTGGATTGGAGATAGACACTTACATCCAGGACCTTCCGTTTTTCCAGATACACACGCTGCTTTTATTCATTAATGTCCTTTTCGTTCTTCTTCTGCCCATTCTCGCATATGCGCTATTGACTACGATCCAACCTCTATGGGCGAATCGTACCGCCCGGATCTTCTTCCTTTTATTAAGCTCCATTTACATCCATTTCATGATCCTGCTGGCAATATACAAGTCCGTAAGAAAAACGGATTTTGACTTTTTCTTTTTTTGGTACAACTCCGCAGATGCCCTTCCCGTTCTGTGGAAGCTTTTTGCCCCATGGATGTTCGGCGTTACGCTGTCTGTCGCAGTATGCATCCTCCTGCAACAACAGGCTTTTCCGCTGATAACCGGGATTTTGAAAAATTCCCGGAAGCTGGGGATAATTTTCGCCGCGGTCATTGTTTCCAGTATGATCTGCCAGCTTGCAACGATAGGTTCGATCCGCAGTTCTGCTGCGGGTTTCGTTTATGCTAATTTCATCAGTGACCGTCAACTCAGAAACGATTATCGCCGGCTTTATCAGGATCATATTGAGGCGCTTCGATCCGATACTTACGCCGATATCCGTCAAGGCGTCCCTTCCATACTGGGAGACGTTATATTCGTCGTCAAACAGGAAAGCCTGAACGATCTCCTTGTCGGCCCGCAGATCACTCCACAATTGCTGAAAGCTTCCCGGGATGGAATTCTGTTCAGACAGCTATATGCCAATTCCATCCAGAGCCTGCGTGGTTATGAATGCATTCTCTGCGGAGTCCCTCCGAATATTGAAGGTGCCCTGGTAGACGACTACTCTGCAGAAGAAATCAACAAACTGAGTTGCCTTCCGAGAATATTCAAAGCCCTGGGCTACAGTACTCTCTATTTTTTTGGCGGAAGTCACAATCCACGAATCGTCAGCTTTGCAAAATCGATCGGGTTTGAGAGAGTCCTCGCGGATAATATTGTGCATCCGGAAGATATTAAGTTTGACTGGGGCTACAGGGAAGACATCTTTTATACCCGGGTTCATGAATACATCCAGGATCACCATGCGAACGATAAACTTTTCGTTTTTATCGATACGGGTGCAACAAACCATGCACCTTTCGAAGTTCTGGATGATGCCCTCCGGGACCAAATCCCGTTTCCGCATCCGGATAAATTTCAGGAACGCCTGTCAAACACAACCTTTGTCCAGGATGCATATTTCGGGCATTTATACGATATTTACCGGCGGCATTATGCGCCTCGGAGCTCTCTGATTGCGGTCAGCGATCACGCCTGGCCAATGCCGCGCCACAAGCACAACATCTATAACGAACGGGGCGCGTATGAAGAAAACTTCCTGATCACACTGCTTTTTACCCCGCCTTCGACGAAAAGGGAGGATTTTGCGATAGGAAATACCGTTACCCACCGGTTCAGTCAGATGGATATTCTGCCATCCATCCTTGATATGATCGGTCTGAACCGGAATCGCTTACTCGGGGAATCTTTCGCTCCATGGCTGCTGGCGAATCAAAATTACCGGCGCACTGAGCCTCAAAAGAGTAAGCTCTCCATTCAACCGTATGGCGGAGGATATATATCTGTTGTGCAATACCCGAGGAAATATCTTTTCGACGTTCTGAGTCAGGATATCAAGATTTATGACCTGATGCAGGATCCTGAAGAACAAAATCCGGAGATCCGCGATCCTGCCGAATACATGTACCTGATTGAGGATTTTTTCAAGAACAGAGGAAACCCTTCGCCGGCACCGGAATCCATCGGCAAAGATCCTTCATCGCGGTAGGGGCGAACCTTCCGTGTTCGCCCTGTACTCTTAATCCTTAATCAGGCCGGGATCCCCGAGACGGGGAATTATTTCCATCGGAATCCCCTATCAGAATTCGCGCATCGACGACACGAGCCCCGGATCCGGCGGGAAGCACGATCAGCGGGTTGATGTCCATTTCTTCAATTTCGGGAAAATCGGTCACCAACTGGGAAAGACGCAACAATGACTGTGCAATTGCGTCAAGATCACAGGGCGGCTCTCCACGGAAGCCTTTCAGTAATTTAATTCCTTTAATCCGTTCGATCATACTCTTTGCACTGAGTTCCCTTATAGGAGCAATCCGGAAGGTCACATCTTTGAACACTTCGACATAGATCCCGCCTAACCCGAACATCAGCAATCCACCGAACAGTGGATCCCGCTTCATTCCCAGGATCGTCTCTTTCCCTCCATGGACCATTTCCTGAATAAGCACGCCCCAGATCTCGGCATCCTGCATTGCGGCTTTAATCTGTCCCATCAGTTCAGAATAGGCATGACGCACATCGGATTCAGAACAAAGATTCAATTTCACTCCGCCGACATCGACCTTATGGACGATATTCGGAGACACAATCTTCATCGCAACCGGAAATCCAATCTCAGTCGCGGCGGCAATGGCCGCCTTATCGTCGTGGACAAGCCTGGTGCGCGATATAGGCAGCCCGTAAGCGGCCAGGATTCCATATGCTTCCGGCTCCGGCAGAAACCTGCGTTTTTCACTTCTGGCTTTATCGATGATCGCCCGCACCTTATCGGGCTGCACATCGTCAAAATGCTTCACATCGGTACGAGGGCGCTTTCGCCAGCGGTCATAACGGACCATCGCGCCCATGGCGCGCACGGCGTCTTCCGGAAAACGGTAATGCGGAATCTGAGCGTCTTCCAGAATCTGCAGGGACTTCTGTATATCACCCGTTGCCATGTAAACGGCAAAAACCGGCTTGTCGGAAAATCTCGCCTGTTTTACAATGGTGGTAGACACCGACTCCAGATTTGTAGCCATCTGCGGAACGCAGATCGCAATGACACCGTCCACATTGTCATCCGTCAGCACAGCCTGCATCGCGAGTTGATAGCGGCTTTCATCGGCATCCCCTATAAGGTCAATCGGGTTTTTTAGACTGACCGCAGAAGGAAGATCGGACCGCAGGATCGCCTGTGTTTTCTGCTCCAGGGATGCCAGTTCCAGATTATGCCGTACGGCGGCATCCGTCGCCATAATTCCCGGCCCGCCCGCATTGGTCACAATAGCGACTCTCGGTCCTCTTGGCAGCGGCTGATCGGCAAACGCAATACCATACCGGAACAGTTCTTCGAGCGTTTCCACCCGAAGCACGCCGCATTGAGCAAAAAGCGAGTCGTAGGCCTCATCGGACCCGGAAAGCGCTCCCGTGTGGGAGGCCGCAGCCTTCGCGCCTTCTTTGGTCCGGCCCGATTTAACCGCCAAAATCGGCTTCTTCTCGGAAATCTTCAGGGCCAGGTTGACGAATTCCTTCGGATTCTCCAGTGCTTCGAGATACAGGAGTATGACTTCCGTCATGGGATCATCGGCCAGTATTTCAAGCAGGTCGTTTTCATAGACGTCCACCTTGTTGCCAATGGACACGAACTTGGAAAATCCGATTTTTTCCGCTGCGGCGTACTCCAGTGCGCCGACGCCGACCGCCCCGCTCTGAGAAATAAACGCGATCTTCCCCGCCAGCGGGAAATTCCTGGAAAATGTGGCATTGAGTGAGACATTGGGATCCGTATTGATGGCTCCGAAACAGTTCGGCCCGACGATGGCCATTCCATAGGTTTGAGCGATATCCTCCAGTTGGCGTTCGAGCTCGATCCCCTCGCCGCCTACCTCTTTAAATCCGGCTGATATAACGATCGCACCCTTAACTCCTTTCCTCCCCGCATCCTTCAGAACCTGCGGCACAAATCCTGCCGGAACCAGCACAACCGCCAGATCTATATCATCGGGGATGTCCGTCACCCTGGGATAGGCCCGGACTCCCAGAACGCTTCTAGCCTTCATATTAACCGGATAGACGCAGCCGTTATATCCCGCAAAAAGCAGGTTCGCAAAAACCGCCCGACCGAGGCTGTGGGGATTTGCAGAAGCGCCGATTACCGCAACCGAACGGGGCGCCCAGATTGCCTTCAACTGATCCGCTCTAGTCATTGTAGAAATCCTCAAGAACAGGAATGAAAAAATGCATTCATATCGGGCCCGGCCCGGATTTTCCGGAGGTCTTCGCCGCCGTGTGAACGGCAAAGCGGCTTAACAGCCCGTGATAAAAGTACAATAGGCCGCGTTCCGAGCGCCGCAGGGGCAGATGCAAGGCGGCGCGACGCAGTCAATGCGGGATATTGTCGAGGAGCGCCAACGTAGCAGATGTCCCTGCGCCGCCGGAACCCTTTGGGCGCATGGGGGTTGCGGGCAATCTCTGCGTTACTCGTCGTCGACGATGTCCTTAACGCAACGCAAGCGTTGCGCCGCATCAGACTCCTCCTCGCGCCTTGAGCTTGCCTCGCAAGCCCCATGCGCGCGACCTGTTGTACTTTTACCACGGGC
>JAFGTD010000281.1 GCA_016934295.1 Acidobacteriota bacterium | reverse complement strand
GATAGGCTGTTGTTGGAGGTTACTGATCTTTAACAAAACCACGTTGCAGGCTAAAAACAAAAAGATCGTTGAACGTTCCAACAATGTTTTTGTCTTTAACGTGCAACATGCAACGAAGCCTTAATTTTCTTTAAGCCCCAGCTGATCTAGAGCAGCCATATAGACTCTTTCCACGGTAATTTGTTTCATACACTCATGATCAGTCGGGCAGCGTTTCAGGCGGCAGGGGGCGCAGGGTACGGGGAAATTGAGTATTTGTGATGTGGGGGAGGTCGGGCAGATGGACCGGTAATTCGTCGGTCCGAAAATTGTGATTGTCGGCCTGCAGAGTGCGGCTGCAATGTAAGCCGGGCCCGTATCGTTGGAGATAGCCAGGTCGGACAGGCTCAGCGCGGCGATCGATTCGGCAAGGGACGTCCGGCCGGTCAGTTTGATCGGGATTTGCCGCATCCGTGAAATTATTTCATCCGTAATGGATTCTTCCGATGGCGCGCCTATCAGAACGACAGTGCAGTCTCCACGATCCAGCAGCTTATCCGAAAGGCGCGCAAAACGATCGGGGAACCATCGCTTCAATGGATTGTTGGCGGCTCCCGGATTGACTGCGATAAGACGGTGTTCTTTTACCCAGCCCAATGAAAGCAATTGACGACGCATGCGGTTTTGCGTTTCTCCATCCACCGGCAACCGGTATTGCGGCTTCAGGAAATCGACCCGGCTGTTTCCGGTCAGCAGCATTTCCGACTGGGCTGCGATATTGAGATAGTCGTATATTTGATGTTCGTGGGGAACCGGGGCCGCGAATTCAAGGGGATGGGTTAATAGAAAACGGCGCCCGTCGGTGGGAAAGCCGACACGTATCGGGATTCCGGCCGCGAATGCCAGGGCGGCTGCTTCAAAAGCGTTTTGGAGCAAGATTGCCGCGTCAAAATGCTTCTTTCTTAAAAATCGCACGAACTGAAGGAATCCCAGCGGTCCCGGGCGGCGGTCATAGGGAATGGTTTCATCTATAAAGTCAGCGCCTGTAAATAAATCCGCGACCCAGGGTTTTACCAGGAGCGATAAACGGGATTCGGCGAATGCCCGGCGTATCTCGCGCAGTGCCGGGAGAGAAATCACGCTGTCTCCGATCCAGTTGGTGCCGCGAATAAGTATATTAGGTATCGGGCGTGTCATTATAGAATCGTCTTAAGGCCCCGCATCAGGTTCATGCGGGGGGTCCATTTCAGGGCGCGCTCTATCTTCCGGATGTCGCTGACATAGCGCATCTGGCCGGGTTCTTTTTCCGCGCTCTTTTGAAGCGCCGCTTTCTTCCCGATCAGGGAGGACAGCAGGTCCACAAGCCCGGCTAAAGTTGTCGCATTGGCCGGCCCTCCTCCGATATTGAATATCTCTCCCGAAATTTCGGCATGAAGGCAACATTCTATGGCATCGGCCAGATCGTTCACATGCAGAAGATCCCGAACCTGGCGCCCATGGGCCTTCAATAGTATCGGAGTTCCGTGCCTGATCGACCCGGCGAAAAAATTAACGAAAGAACCTTTGTTCCCTTCGGTTAACGGAGCGAATGTCGTCGAGAGCCTCAGAATCGCCGTGCGCAGGTTCAGGCGTTGTGTATAGTATTGCACATATTTTTCCGCAATCAGCTTCGACCACTCGTAAGCGCCCTGGCCTGCAAAGTCCGTCGGACAATTTTCATCTACCCGGCGTCGGTGCAGGGTGTGGTTGCCGTATACGTCTTTCGTGGATGCAAATATGAATATCTGATCTCTATGCAGTTTTCTTAATATATTCAGCGTGCCCCGGGCGTTTACGGCGAAACAGCGATCCGCCGCCCCGGGGCTTTTATCCAGATGGGCGGCCAGGTGAACGACCGCATCGTATTGGGAGAGAAATCCAAGGCTGCCGGGTTTGCGGATGTCGATGCCTTCCCGGCGGGACAGGCTGTCCACCTTCAGGCGGCTTGCCTTCAGGCGCCGGCATATATGCGCCCCAAGATATCCGCTTCCCCCCGTCACCAGTATTTTCATGATGGCTTCGCCAATAAATAATTGAAGATTCAAGATTCAAGATTGAAGATTGAAAATTAATAACACTCTGACTGGCTTCGTGATGATTACGGGATTCATTGTAACAGGAGTAAAGGGAGTGACATTAAATCCCATCAATCCCAAACAAGTGTACAAATAATTCCGACCAAGTAACTTCCCTAATCAATCCCAATTTTCAATCAATTTATCTACAACACAAAACTGTTCAAATAATTCCAATCAGTGAACCCTTCAAGTCAGCCTCAATCTGCAATCTTCAATCTGTAATTTTCAATCATTTTTATACGAAATTTACTCCGGGATCGGGGTGCCGGATGGACCAAAGGGCTTTATTGATCGGGTGGCACCGGCATATCGGCTGGCATTTCGTAATGTCGATGGACCGGTTGACCTTTTTTCTCCGTTCGCTTTCCCAGATTTCCCGGAAAGTATTCCTGTTCAGATCGCCCAATGCGAATTGGGGTAGACCGCGGGTCTGGCTGCAATAATAAATGATGCCGTTTGCTTCGATAATCGGAAAGAAATTGGCGTAGCATTCTTGATACAGTCCGACTTCATGGTTTTCAGACAGGATCGCGCCAAACTGGTCTTCCTTCACATAGACTTTAAAGCCGGGATCCTCCAGTTTTTCCCGTGTATCGCGCGCAACGCTCAACGCGTTCAGAAAGAAGTCCCTTTCAAGCTGGGAATCCGATGACCTGGGATGAAAAATAACGGGTTTGATCTGTACGTAATCGATCCCGCATTCCTTGGAAATACGGGCCACCTCGAATATTTCATGGACGTTTTCCGGACACAGTGCAATCTGGGATCCCAACTGGACGGATGTGTTCAGCCTTTTCTTTGCAGCCGCCATGCGACGCATATTTTCCAGGGTGTTGTCGAAATCGTTTTCCGTAGTCCTGTGAATCCGTTGTCGTGTCCGGGACGTTCCGGCGTCCAGGCTTACACGGATCCAGGTTGCACAGGATACGGCTGCAATGATGTCCCGTTCCCGGATGATGGAGCCGTTTGTGATTATGGCGATATCCACACCGCTTTGTTTTGTATATTCTATGAATTGCGAAATTTCCGGATTCATGAACGGTTCGCCGCTGCCCGACAGAATGACGCTTTTTACGCCTAAGGAAATACATTCATCGAGGACGCGCTTATAAAAAGCGAACTTCATGATGCTGTTGTCCGGGTAAGCCTTCGCGACATCGGAATCATTCCGGTGTTTCCCGAAATAGGTGCCGTGCATGCACCACGTGCAGTAATGATTGCATACCGTGGCCGGGCCCAGCTCAAGAGTTATCGGGTAAACGTTCTCCCCCTTCCACCATGCGTGCAGACGATCCATGTGGGAGAAAAGCTTCATTGGAGAAAAGGGATTGCCGGCCATAAAATCCAGCTCCTGTTGCCTGGTTATTCAATTGCGTGTGCCGCACCTTCGGCGCTCGATCTCTACTTCATTCTATAATCCCGACCTTACGGTCGGGCCTATTATAATTCGGTCCTTCGGACCTTTAAAAAAAATATACAGGCATGATGGTAGGATTGTTAATGATTCAATCTTCCGAGAGTTAGATTCCTTTAAGAGCCTCGAAGAGGCGTCCTGTAATAGGCCCGACCGTAAGGTCGGGATTACCGGTAAACATATCAATCGAGCGCCGAAGGTGCGGCACTGACAGGGACGCATCCAAGTCGACGCTAAACGATATCACAAACATAAATGCCGTTGCACGTTGAACGTTGGAACATAAAGCCGTTGCACGTTGAAGGTTACACGTTACAGGTTCAAAACAGAATGATCGTTGCACGTTAAAACAAACTGTGTCGTTACAGGTTACGACTTCGCTGTCAGGATTCAATGACAATTAGCCTGATTTTTAACCTTCCAACAATGCTTTTTTCTTTTAACGTTCAACGTGTAACGTGCAACATGCAACGTTCAAGGTGCACCAACAAAAAAGGGGCCGTCACTCCAAGGAGGTCGACGTTACACGATATCATAAACATAAAACCGTTGCAGGTTGAACGTCAAACGTTCCACGTTAAAAGAAAAAAGCGTCGTTGGAACGTTCCAACAAAGCTTTTGCCTTTAACGTGTAACGATCTATTTGTTTTTAACGTGCAACCTGCAACATTCAACGTGCAACGTTCAAGATACACCAATAAAAAAGGGGCCGTCACTTAGTGACAGCCCCGTGTCTTGTAAAATTTTTATTGCGACAAGCGGATTAGAACTCCCTCAGGATATCGTAATCGGCGTCAAAAGGAATCAACTCTTCGGCTCTGGCGCCCGAGCCCTTGGATTTTCCCGTCGATGATTTTGCTGTATGGCTGCCTGTCGATATCTTAGGTTTGCCCGCCGATGATTCCCTGGAAGTCGTGGGAATGCTGTCGGCTTGAGCGTTCGACTGCATCCCGATTTCGAATGCGTCGACGAGTTTCTGCATTTTATGAGCAAGGTTGTCGAGTTCAACAGCGGAGGCCGCGGATTCTTCCGAGTTGGCCGCGTTCTGCTGTGTCATGTCGCTCATCTGCTGGACGGAGGTTGTGATCTGGTCAATTCCCTGGCTTTGTTGATCCGAGGCTGAAGCGATTTCGGCCATAACTTCGCTTACCTTATTCACCTGGGTATTAATCTCTTCAAGATTGACCAGGACCTCCTGGTTTATTTCCACGCCTCCCTCGGCATTCTTTACCGATTCTTCGATAAGGTTGGAGGTGTTTTTCGCAGCTTCCGCACTTCGCATGGCCAGGTTGCGGACCTCTTCGGCTACAACGGCGAATCCTTTCCCGGCATCCCCTGCACGGGCGGCTTCAACGGCCGCGTTCAAAGCAAGCAGATTGGTCTGGAACGCGATTTCGTCGATGGTCTTAACGATCTTTGCCGTGGAATCGGACGATGTCTTGATCCGGTTGATGGCCTCCGACAGCCGGTTCATGCTGTCCATCCCCTTGCCGGCGGTGGATCGGGCGCCATCGGACAGGCTTCTGGCTTCCTTGGCGTTGCTGGCATTCTGTTTGGTCATGGAAGACATTTCCTGCAGACTGCTCGAAACCTCTTCCAGGGAACTTGCCTGCGCTGTTGCGCTGCCCGACAGCGATTGGCTGCTGCCGCTGATCTGTCCGGAAACCGTGGTGATTTCCTGGGAGGCGGTAGAAACCTCAGAGAGAGCCTGTTCCAGGTTGTTGCTGGCGGTATTCATAGCCTGCTTGATTCTTTCAAAATCTCCCTTGTAATTGCCCGTGACCCGGGCCGTCAGATCGTGATCGGCCAGTCTTTCAAGCACCGCGGCTGTTTCATTGAACGGCCCTACAACGGCTTCAAAAGTCATGTTCATCCCATTGACGACATCGGCGTAGACGCCCTGGAATTTAGAGGCGTCGCCGCGCTGGCTTAGATTCCCGTCCATGGCAAAGCGTGTCATGTTCTTGGTTTCTTCCGCCAGGTCTCTCAGGGTTTGAATTGTTCGCTGGATGTTCAGTGACAACTGATCCTGGGGGGACTTGGGCTCGATATTTACGCTCAAATCGTTTTTGCTGAGTCCCTCAATCGCTGAAGAGAGATCCCGGATATAGCCGATCAGAGAATGGAAGGAACGGTTCAGGACGCCCACCTCATCTCCGCGTTTGGTCGTTTCTATTTGAACCGTTAAATCCCCGACAGCTACCTTTTCAGCTACCCGGGCGATTTCACGGATCGGCTTTCCGATGGAACGTCCCAGGTTGATTGCCAGGAAGGCCGCCAACAGCATAGTTCCCAGGCTGATCCAGATTGTGAAGTTTGCATAGAAATTTGCGGTATGGGTGACTTCCTTGATCCCTTTTTGAAAAATGGAGTCTTTGGACTGGGTGAATCCAACCAATTCACCGCGAAGTTCGTTCCCGGCGGTCCCGAATTCGGATAGTTGCGAATTTATGGAATCGGCATTATTGAAATCGACCAGTGCGGTCACGATTTCCTTGCCGGTAGCAAAGTATTTTTTATAATCGGATTCGATTTTATCAATCTCTGCGGCGTCGTCAGGGGCCACCGTTTTCAGGTGCTGCAGCGTGGATTCAAAATCGGTGGCTATCTCTTCGGCTTTCTCCAGTTTGCTGGAATCGGAAAATCCAATCGCTTCCGTAAGGGCTTCGGATAAATTCGTAAAACTCTCAACCAGGGAGGCGCCATCCTTGTACGCCATATAGGCATGTTCTTCCAGGCTGTTGGAAAGAGAGCCGATGCGGCTGTTCGCAACGTAATTGGAAACCGCCAGTACCAACACTACGACGAGGATAACAGCGAAACTCGCGATGAGTTTGTGTTGGATCTGCAGATTGCGGTAATTCAGCATTTTCCCCACCTCTCATAAGTTATTTTTAGTTCAACTGCGCCAATCTCCGGGGGGCCACGATCGGTATTTTGCCGAAGTGGCCTGTATTGCTAATCGGCCAAATTTCATGGTTCCTTATAGAACAACTAATGTTTTCATAACAAATTGGCCGTTTCCTGAACTTGTGTCTCCTTTTCGAACTGCGCAATCTCATTGCCCCATTCGATAGCCCCCAGATAGGTTGTCGCCAGCGCGTCTTCGGGAATTGACAAAATAGCCGCATTTTCGGAAATTTGGGACCAATTCCCCTGTTCCGTAGCCTTAAGAAGATCAAAGACAGGTTTGAGCGGCCCGTCTCCCTGCAGAAGAGCGGTTTTCACCGCGTCGGAAGTGGAAACCTGTTCGAGGATTTCGTTCAAAGGACTTTCGAGAACGGTGTCGATCATGGACAGCAGACCCATCAGGAAAAGATCCAGCTCCAGTTCCTTTTTCCCCATTAAGGGTGCGAGCATTTCACAGTATTTTGCCCGGACGATGAGGGATGTCATCAGTGCGGAGGGTTTGTCCGCTCCTATGGCAGCCAGTGAGACGATGGAAATCCATTTTCGGACTTCATTGAGCCCTAGAAGAATCAGTGCATGGTGGATGGACTGTATTTCCCGGGTGAATGCGAAGATTGGAGAATTCAGGTACCGGAAGAGCTTGTAGCATATCATCGGTTCCCGTTTGACTATATCTTCGATACGGTCGAAATTCGGCTGGTTTTCATTAATTTCCTTCATCAGCTGGAGATAATTCAGCTTGAATCCATGGATTTCCTTTGTCGCAAAAGTCTCCGGCCGTCCGAAGAAATATCCCTGAAAATATTTGAATCCTAATTCCTGCGCCATCCTGAACTGCTCGCGCGTTTCCACTTTTTCAGCAAGAAAGGGAATGTTTTGACCGTCGAACCTTTTTGACAGTTCTTTCCATTCTTCAAGGGGGGTTTTCTGAATATCTATTTTTATTAAATCGGCAAGTTTGATTAATGGCTCCAGATCCGGATGATATTCGAAATCATCCAGGGCCAATCGATACCCATGGCCTTTTAAATCCCTGCAGGCGGATATCATTTCGGGACTCGGATTGACGGTTTCCAGTATTTCGATGACTACCTGTTGATTCGGCAGGAGGGTTGCAAATTTTTTCAGTATGAGGTCGTCGGTGAAATTCAGAAAAGCATAACGCCCGGCTGTAAGGGTTTCAATGCCGAACAGCAGAAAACTGTCGACAATGACGGATGAAGTAGCATGATCCGGGTTTTCGCAGGAGAAGAAATTTTCAAGGCTGGAACGAAAAAGCAATTCGTAGCCGTATATATTTTCTTTGGAGTCGAATATGGGTTGCCTGGCGATGAATTTCTTTTGCACGTTTCGTCCTTATAAATTCAGCTGCTTCCGGCATCCGTGAGGGGAGCTGCGAACAGCCACGGCATACGTAGTTTTGCCTATTTTCATATCGGCGGATAAGGTCTGCTGCTGTAATCAATTGTGGATATTTCTAATGATTTAAAATTAAAGATTGAAGATTCAGGGAAAGGTGTATCCGATTTGGGGAGAGGATGCTGCGGCCGGGAAGGCGTATCAAATTTTCTTCATTTTATAGGACGACAAGGATTATTCGGCATCTGAATAATAGAGAAACAGTAAAACCTGACTTGACCGAATTAGTAACCACATTAAAAGTTGAACCGCGAAGACCGCGAAGACCACAAAGAAAATTCTATTTGTAGGCTTCTTGGCTATCGTTTTTGCCAGATCATGCGCTGGATTCCATGCTTGATGCGCGTGACCTTCCAGTTAATGAGGAAGCCGATGGAATGTCCGCTCAGCTTGAGATAGGTAAGCAACTGGGCTCGATGGATAGGATGGATCGCATCCACTGTTTTGTTTTCGACGAGTATGCATTCATCAACCAGGAGATCGGCCCGATATCCAAAATCAAGCACGACCTCTTTGTAGAGGATAGGAATAGGATATTCAGCGTAGACATCCAGACCGCGCAGGCCGAGTTCATACATCAGGCAACGGCGATAAACGGACTCCAGCAATCCTGGCCCAAGCGCTGTATGGATTGCAACCGCTGAATCGACTATATGATGAGCAACTTCTTCTCTATCCATCCCTCTATCTAACGGAACGGCCTCTAAATGAGCGACATATTTTTTCTTTGCGGTCTTTGAGGTCTTCGTGGTTCAAAATACAAAGCCCAACCGGCATCATGGTTCAATAGAACCTGATTTGACCGGAATTAGTAACCACATTTACAGTGACTGCTCAGATTTTATCCTTTATTTATAAGTATTTCCGGAATCGGTGCCCGAATTTTCTCCCAAACCGGTCAAGTCGGGTTTTATAGAGCGACAAGGATGATTTCGCGTCTGAATAACAGGGAAACAGTAAGATCGGCCGTGTATATTCCCGCAATTTTTTTACCGGGATGAAATCGACGTGTTGCCGAGAAAAGTGTGCAGCGCTGTCTCGCTTGTCGGATCCGCCATGACGACAATAATATCACCCGGCTCCAGACGGGTATCGGCGTGGGGAAAAATGGTATTGCCCTGCCGCACTATGGAAACGACCAGTGTGTCGGCCGGGAAATGGGCTTCGCGCAGTAATTTTCCGACAACCGGGGATGAAGGATTCAGCTTTGCCTCGAAAACCGCGATATTCCCGGGAAGCTCTGTAGTCCGGCGAATGCTTCTTTCCAGCGTATGCCGATACGTGGCAATTGCATCCTTCACAGTGAGTTTGCCTAATAATCGGCCGGATTCAACGACCGGAGCCCAGCTCAATCCCCGGGTCGTCAGCTGTTCCAGGGCGGTATCCATAGGTTCCTCGGGATTGAGGATAACCGCCTCTTTATCATCCAGACTGCTGATGGGCGTTAACCCTGTTTTTTCCGGCCGGATCTTGTTTAACTGCCTGGCTGTTGCCACGCCGCCGAAGTTCCCGGTTTCGTTCAGAAAGACAATGACGGAGGCCGGATCCCGGACAAAATACGGTTTGGCTGCATTGATCGGGAGGTTTCCCGAAAGGGTGGTGCACGGAGATATGGCGTCCCGCACCAACAGGGATGAAAGGAGCGGGAAACTCATGCGAACCCGGTGGGCGGGGGAACTTGCCCGGTCGGGCAGCTGGCTTTTGTAGATGGTGTTGTCTCCCACAATGGCCGTCGAAATCGCCACGACGATCATTGCAGGAGCCAGCAGGGATAAATTCCCGGTCATTTCCGCAACCATCAGCATCACCGCCAGGGGCGCGTGGGCGATGCCGCCGAACATCCCGATCATCCCGATGATGACGAAAGGCGCCGGATTGGAGGGCATGCCGGGGAGAATATCGGCGAACAGGCGCCAGAAGGAGGCTCCAAGCATGCCTCCGATAACCATGCCGGGCCCGAAAATGCCGCCGGAACCGCCGGAGCTGATCGAAAGCGATGTCGAAAGTATTTTTACAAAAGGAAGAGCGAGGATGATCCAGAGAGGCAGACGGCTGGCTTCGGAATCCATGGCCAGCTGAACCCATCCGTAGCCCATGTGCAGGCACTGCGGCATTGCAAGCCCCATCAAGCCTACCAGAAGTCCACCCAGGGCCGGTTTGAACCATCGGGGCAGGCGGATCCTGCGGAATATCTCATGGGTGCCATAAAAGGACTTTGCATAAAGAATTCCCACAAGGCCGCAAATGACGCCCAGGATGGCGTAATAGACAAGCTGGATAGGCTGGTTAAATACGGCCTGGATGGCGCCGAAGATGGGATCATATCCGAAAAAAGCGCCGAAAACACTGTAGCCGACGATGGAAGCGATCAGTCCCGGGATTAATGCCTCCACTTCCAGGTCGTGAATGTACAGGATTTCAGCCGCCAGGAGAGCGCCGCCCAACGGCGCTTTGAATATTGCGCCGATGCCGGCTCCAATTCCCGCGGCGACGGCGATGCGG
>JAFGTD010000280.1 GCA_016934295.1 Acidobacteriota bacterium | reverse complement strand
ATCCATAAAATTTATTTCGTTTTTACATGCTTACACCCTCCGCCACTATCCCGTGTTGAGAAAATGGCGCCCTTTCATAATGCGTAATGAAAAGTCAGTCCTCCTGCTTCATACCGGCAATATTAATCCAAAACAGACGGATGCTATCCGTATAATTGCACAGTGACGAATCCCCATCCTTATCCACGTCAATGTTGCGTATTGCAGTTATCCCGGAAATGCAATCGAGAATATCCTTACGACAAGGAAAAGGTTGCATATGAAATACTCTTAAACAAAAATCGTCGTTGTACAAAGTCGATCTCAGAAAGGAGACACTATGATTCGGGCAATCATTGGCATTGCAATCTTGGTCTGCTTCGCCTCATGCGTTCCTGAGGAAAACGTCGCAACAAGCCCGGCGAACGGATGCACCCGGGAGGTGCTTCAAACGGCGGTCGACAGCTATCTGGCGGCCCAGGAAGCGGGAGATCCTTCGAAGATGCTCCTTGCCTCCCACGTTAAGTACGTCGAAGACATGAACGAGGTCAGGAAGGAAGAGGGCCTCTGGAATACACCCTTGCCTATCGCTTTCCACCGCAGTTTCCTCGACGTCGAAACCTGCCGGACATTCACCGAGGTGATCGTAACCGAAGGCGGCCACCCCTATGTTCTTGGGACGCGCCTGAAAGTCGAAAACGGCAGGATCTCGGAAATCGACAGTCTTGTTACCGACGAAAACGCCTGGCTCTTCAATGCCGAAAATTACCTGAAATATTCGACGGCGGAAGACTGGAGAGTCCTGAATCCCGACGAACGCGTCAGCCGCCGGGAATTAATCGCCGGTGGTGACGCTTACTTCGATCATTTCGCGGACAGGACTGTCGAAATCCCTTTCGGTATTCCATGCGTGCGCCTTGAAGGAGGCATTTATACCGCCCGGGATTTCGATGATCCCAACGCTTCCTGCGATATAGGTTTTCCCGTAGACAGGCTGCCTATGACCGAACGAAGTTATGTTGTCGACGAAGACATGGGAACGGTCAATATCTTCCTCCGCTTCGGCAATCCCCCGGGCGCCCCGGATTCCCATACATTCCGACTTGTCAATGGAAAGCTCCGATACGTGCATACGCTGACCCTGACTGTTCCCGGCATACCCAACGAACAGATTATGGGCCGCCAACCCGAGGCAAAACCGAAGAGTCAGGCTCCCGGCGAGGCAAATTGATCCGTCCGGTGACGGGCATGACATTTTGGTATTGGGCATCACAACAGACCTGATCGCCGGTGATGGATTCATTGTCAAATTTACCCGGGATGACCCTGACAGTGACCTGGAGACATACACCAGACTGGTGCACCCACAAGGCTATTCCGCTGCTGTTCTTATAAGTGAAGTCGATGGAGAGGTCCGGTTTCCTTTGATAAAAATCAAACGATCCGAATCGGAATAATATTTCCCTTATTGTATTCGGCCGGGATCCCATGCAGTTTACGAGAGGGTTTCCCCAGGAGAACGCGGCATACGGTTCATACTGAATTGAAGATTGCGGGCAGTTCGCGCACTGTGCCGTCCCGGTCGATGGCAACCACATCCACTTCGCCGCTTACAAGAGTTTCGTCCTCTCCCTTGCGCCTGATTTGATGCCGGAAGCGAAGCCGGTATTCCGATTCGCGCAGCATGGAAGTCAACACCTCGATTTTGTCCCCCAACAGGACGGGCCGTCGGAACTTGATACGGGCTTCGTATACGACCAGCCTGCTGTCCGGTTGGGCGATCCGGGCCATAGGAACGCCGAGGGATTCAAGGACTTCGCTCCGGCCGCGCTCGAAATAACGGAGATAGTTCGCGTGATACACAATCCCCTGCGCATCCGTATCCTCCATGTAAACACGAAATTCCAGTCTATGATCCTTATTTTGCATAGATTCCGATTTTACTCCATATCCCGTCGCTTTGCCGGAGATATCTTCCCGATCCCATTCGTTTGATGATATATACTTTTATATCAGATCATTTGGAGGAATCATGGCGGGAGAAACGAATCCCTACGGAAACGATGTTACGCCTGAGGCTTCGGAAAAGACTAAAAGGCAGTGGAAGCTGAATTCCCTGATCCTGGTGGGTGTATTACTGCTCGGCGCTGTATTGCCCCCGGAATATAAAGCCTATGCACCGTTGCTCTTCGTGGTCCCGTTTATAATCAGCGTGGCAAACAAAATGCGTCAAGCCGGCGAAAATTCCGGGGATCCTTCACAAAATCCTAATTATGCTCCACACGAGCCCTATACTTACAAGCCGAAAGATCCCAAGGATCCCAGAAAATACAAGCCGCTCGGGTAAACCGGATTCCGAGTTTTAAATCTACCGACAACACGATCTTCCCCCGCTTTTCTCACAAGATTCCTGCTGCGGCGGCACAGAGGGCCGTGTGAGAAAAGCAGGTTAAATCAGTCCGATCCAATTCCTTATCAGCTTGAGCCCTCCGTAGACTTCTCCAAACCGGCAGGCCGTTTCCCCGGAAAACGACCCGTTTCAGCCAGTGCACGGCGGAGTATGTACTCAATCTGACCGTTCACACTGCGCAACTCATCGCGGGACCATCGACGCAATGCCTCCAGGACCCTGGGATCCGTGCGCAGCAAAAATGATTCGCGGCTGGTCACCCGGCACTCTCCTTTCCGCGATTATACGACTGGAGGCGAGTATCATTGATACAGGGTGCCCGTATTAACAACAGGCTGCGTATGCCCTCCACTGCACAGAACGACGAGCAGATTCGAAACCATGGCCGCGCGCCTCTCGTCATCAAGAGGAACAATACCTTTCTCAGAAAGCCGATCGAGGGCCATTTCAACCATTCCGACGGCTCCCTCCACAATCCTGGTACGGGCGGCGACCACCGCCTGAGCCTGCTGCCGCTGCAGCATTGCCGCGGCGATTTCAGGTGCATAGGCCAGGTGGCTGAGCCGGGCTTCCAGAACCTCGACGCCTGCCTTATCCAATCTTTCCTGAATGTCGCTGCGGAGCTGCTCACTTATGTTTTCGGTATTTCCGCGCAGGGAAACCTCATGATCTTCGCTGTCATAGGGATGGCGGGAGGCAAGATTCCGCAGGGCTGATTCACTCTGAACGGAAACAAAATCATCATAATCGTCCACTTCAAGGAGAGCTTCGGCTGTATCCACCACCCTCCAGACAACAACCGCCGAAATTTCGATGGGATTGCCGTCCCTGTCGTTTACTTTTGAGGGGTGACCGGAGGAGTGTGATTTCGGTATCGTTTTTCCGGCCGCATCTTTGCTTGCCGGAGTTCTAGTCGAACCGGTTTCGAAGTTTTGAATGCGTAGCGAAACTTTCTTCTTCGAGAAAAAAGGATTGACCCAGTAAAAACCTGAAGTCTTGACCGATCCCTTGTAACTTCCGAACAGCAGCAGGACCCTGGCCTGATTCGGTTGGATAATCATGAATCCGAATGCACATATCAGATTTGCCAGCATGCACAGCACAACAATGGGGATGAAATAATAGAGTCCCGTTACCTGCAAACCTCCAATGACCAACGGTCCACCCAATAACACAATCCAGAACACTAAAAAAGGAAACCACCCTGAAATTGGCTTAAATTCAGTTTCTTTAACCACGGCATTGCCTCCTTCGATGTACTATCTATTTGATATTATAGTGATATCATTATGATATTTCATTGTCAAGAAACAGATTTCAGGAGGAAGAAAAAATATAGAATGATAGAATCGACAACCGGACAGAGATGAATACTAAAGAGACCGGAATCTGATTCTTTTATGGAAACCTTCAATCTATCCAATCCTTCCCTGATTATCGCCCTGGCCCTGCTCGCAGGGCTGGTGGCACAAACCATCGCCCGGCATTTGCGCATGCCGGGAATCATTGTCCTGCTGATCGCCGGCGCCCTGCTCGGACCCGACGGGCTGGACATCATACGCCCCGGACTCCTCGGTTCGGCTCTCAGCGCGCTGGTCGGATACGCCGTCGCCGTTATTCTCTTCGAAGGCGGGATGAACCTGAACATAAAGCGCCTCAGGCGGGAATCCGGCACAATACAGCGGCTGGTCACACTGGGCGCACTGGTCACTATGCTCGGCGGCACGACGACCGCCCGCTACATTCTGGGCTGGTCCTGGCAGCTTGCGGTCCTTTTCGGAGCCCTGGTGATCGTCACCGGACCGACCGTCATCTCCCCGATTGTCCGAAGGATCAAACTCAACCGGAATCTGCACACTATCCTTGAGGGGGAAGGAGTACTGATCGATCCCATCGGCGCCATTGTAGCGGTCGTCGCCCTCGAGATCGTCCTCTACCCCTCGGCCTCCACCTTTATCGCGGGATTGCTGGGAATCCTGCTCAAGCTCGCAACCGGCGCCGTCCTCGGCATCATCGGGGGCTATTTGCTGGCACTCCTTCTCCGACGGCACGCCTTAATCCCCGAAGGTCTGGAAAATGTATTCACCCTGGCGTTCGTCCTCGCTCTTTTTCATGTCAGCAACGCCCTGCAGGCGGAAAGCGGCATCGCATCCGTAACGGCTGCCGGTCTCGTGATCGGGAATGTGCACACCCGCGCCCTGAGCGACCTGAAGGAGTTCAAGGAAGGGTTGACCGTAATGCTCATAGGCCTGCTCTTTGTACTGCTGGCGGCCGATGTGCGTTTTTCGGAAATTCGGGCTCTCGGCCGGCCCGGAATTCTCGTATGCCTTGTACTGATGTTCGTGGTCCGGCCCCTCGGGATCTATTTCTGCACCCTGAGTTCGACCCTCAAACTGCGTGAACGCGCATTCCTCGCCTGGCTGGCTCCGCGCGGGATTGTGGCCGCCGCCGTAGCTTCGTTTTTCGCCCAGCAACTCCACGGGGCCGGCATTGCAGGGGGCGATAAAATCCGGGCCCTTGTATTTCTCGTCATCGCGATAACGGTCCTGGTGCAGGGCTTATCCGGGGGATTTGTCGCCCGCCTTTTGGCCGTACGGCGAAAGACAAACACCGGCTATGCGATCCTTGGCGCAAATGAACTCGGACGTGTGCTGGGACGCACCCTGCGTGACGGTGGAGAGGAAATCACCTATCTCGACGCAAGCGCCGATGCGACACGGGCGATAAAAGAAGAGGGATTCCGGGTTGTCTTCGGCAACGCGCTCGAAGAGCGCACCCGTCAGCGGGCCGGTCTCGACAGTGTGGCGGCGTGCATCGGGATGACCCAGAACGAAGAGGTCAACCTTCTTTTCGTCCGGCGCGCCCGGGAAGAGTTTAAAATCCCGCGGCTGCTGGTAGTGCTGGAGGGACACATCACCGAAAAGATCATACGCGAATCCAGGGCGACAGTACTTTTCGGCCTCAGAACGGACGTGGATCTCTGGTCCCTGCGACTGCGCCGACAAATTGCGTCGGAATCCCGCTGGCGATTCAACAGCGATAAAGAGCAGACCTTTTCAGAGGCCATGGATCTCCCCAAAAATCTCACAAACGCGTTTGTTCCGATTGCGGTCAAGCAAGGAAAAAAAGTTGCCCCGGTTGAGGACAGCATAAGTTTCCAAAACGGGGACGAACTCACCCTCGTAGTCTTTCACGAGAAGAGGAACGAGGTGAATGCATGGCTGGTTGAGCAGGGCTGGGAACCGATCCGGCCCGGCACGCAGTAATAATCGAGAGAACCAGCTTCTGCCAATCCTCAATCAATTTGTGCAGGGGCGAACCTTGTGTTCGCCCTCGCGCCGACAAGCAAGGCTGTTCAGAGGGGAAGGGCGAACACAAGATCCGCCCTTTCTGTTACGCAAAGTATTAAAGGTTTACATAAATCATTTGTGGTCTTATCTCCGGTACCCTATAGTGGCTCCATACACTTAAGCCGGACAGGAAGGTGCCAGATGACCAGGACTAAATTCGGAAAATACTTCACGACGGACGTACTTAAGGAAAGCCCCAAATTCCCGGGGTATTGGGACTGCTCTTCGACGCGGCATCTCAAAAACTTCGGCGGCGGCCATCTCTCCGTCGACTGCATTCATATCACTCAGCCGTTTGTAATGGTCAGCCGGCCGCACCAGCATGAATTTCCTCAGTACCTGCACTTCTTTTCAGCGAATTCGGACGACCAGAGGCTATTCGACGCAGAGATTGAGATAAGCCTGGGAGAGGACGAGGCTCACATGGAAAAGCATGTCATTACACGGCCGACGGCGCTTTACATCCCGGCCGGAATGTTCCACGGCCCCCTGAATTTCAAGGCAATCAACAAGCCCGTACTATTTGTCGATATTGCCGTCAGCGGCGATTATAAAAGGGTGGGCAATACGCCGGATTAGAAAATTGAAACATCTATACATATATCCGGCCTCTTTCACGGGATACATCTCCTCCCATAGGGGCCGGATTTCCTTCAACGGTTAATTTATCTCGGACACAACCTACAAACTGCAGTCATAGTAACCACGGCAGACATCGAAGCGCCCCAACTGGGCTCCGCCTTCCCAGAGTTGTATGATTTTGCAGTCGCGCCAGTATTTTTCCACATCATAATCCCGGACATAGCCGTAGGATCCCATCAGTTCCATGGCCTTATTGGTAACCATCACAGCAACATCCGCCGCATAGCATTTTGCGATGCTTGCTTTAGAGAGCATGGAATTCGATGAGACGGAACCGTAAGTTTCCGGGTTATCATACATATAGGCGGCTGCGAGATAGTATGTTCTTGCCGTTTCTATTCCAATCGCCATGTCCGCCAGTATCCCGGCGGCTATGGAGTGCTGACGGATAGGTTTGTCGGCTACGATTCTTTCTCCCGCATATTTCAAAACCGTCTCAAACGCTCCCCGGGCGTTTCCCACCGCCAGGGCCCCGGTATTAATGCGCGCCAGCAGTACGTTGTTATGAAACAGTTGCGCATCCCGGCCTGGGCCGGCAGCACGAAATTCTTTCGGCACCCGGACGTTTTCAAAATACATCATGCAGTTTTTATCACCCTGCATGCCGGCTTTATTCTCAAACTTTCCAAACGTAAGCCCCTTGCAGGAGCCGGGAATGTAAATCAGGGCGATCCCCTCATCGCCCGCATCCGGATCCGTGGTGCAAAGAACGCAATAAGCGTCGGATACCCCGCTGTTGGAAGCCCAGGCCTTCTGCCCGTTAATCACCCACTCGTCCCCCTCGAGACGGGCCAGCGTCCTTATCTTGCATCCGTGCATGGAAGGATTTTCTATATCACAGCCGCCGCCGCCATGACTCCCCCCCGGCTCTGTCATTGCGAAGCAACCCATTTTCAGGTCGGGACCGCAAAACATGGGACCGTAATGATCCAGCACCGCTTTGTTTCCTGCCAGGATGGCCGGAAGAAAAGCCCATGTCGTGACGGTCGCCGCCGTGGCGATACCGCTATCGCCACGCGCCAGTTCTTCATGCATGATGCTCGCGGAAACGACGGAACTGCTGCCCCCGCCTCCATACTCCTTGGGAAAGGCCGCTTTTTGAACGCCCATATCCGTCAGGCGCTGAAGGATTTTGCCGACGATCCTGTGTTCCGTGTCATCGTCTATCTTCTGTCTCACGGGCATGATTTCTTTATCAACGAAGCCGTGAAACATTTCCCTGGCCATGCGGTCTTCTTCCTTGAGAAAAAGATCCATATGTTGATGTTCGGACATGTCTGCATTAACCTCCTCTCAAAAACCCCGCCGACTGAATCAGGAATCATTGATTGTCGCTAATCCCTGCTTATACTGCCAATATCGACGCTTTTCGGAAAGCGTCTATTCAACTCTGGAAAAGGACAGGACCTCTATCTGCATCGGCATTGCATCGGGCGCCAGCGCCCCCCCGCCGCGCCACAATGCCACATGCGAGGCTGAAAACCGGCCGATTTCTCCACTGGTAGGATCTATTGGAATCCATTCTCCCGGTCGCACCATTACCTCGATCCAGTTGTGCTGGCCGAATTTCCCTCCAACGTAAAGAAGGCCCCCGGCAAGACGGGCCGGCACTCCAAGCGACCGGATCATGGCGAGGCTCAACAGGGACTGGGGGCCGCAGTCTCCGCGCCGTTGCCTTAAAGCTTCGAGCGCACCGGAACCGGTAATTTCGTACCTGATGTGACTGTGCACCCAGCGTGCAACCGCCGCTGCCGCATCCCATCTGGTTTCAGCACCCGTTGCGGCTTCTTTTGCCGCCTTGATGATATCCGGATGCTCGGCTGGAGCATCTACGGTCGATTTCAGAAACACACCGTCTTCCGCCCGGGCAGGGGCCGTCAAAGGCAGGCTTGATTTTCCGTCATATTCCGTCATGCCGGTTCTGACGATACCGTCGATACAGGTTGTGGCACCATTTTCCTCGGATTTTCCTTCGAAAGCCTGTTTCGGCGCGTTTTTGGGGAAGCCATCGGCTGCAACGGCACACAGGCTGATGCGCATCTTCAGGTCCGCTACCTCCTGGAAGCGCCCCATTTCAAGATAGGTAGGGATATAGAGTTTGCTGATTATCCCGGCCATCAAACGGTCCATATCCGCCGGTTTCGTTTCCGCTGAATCGCCGGTGGACAGGATTACCTCGGTCTGCTGTGCCGGAACCGTCCAGCGCAGAAGAGTGCGATCGTCGGGATCTATCCAGAAATACATCTGCAATCCGGTATCCCCCTTCGAGGTCAGTTTCAGGGCATCGCGCTCCGTGGTTCCCAGTTTGACCGTCTCCTTCTCCGCGTAATCGATGACCATGGACAGGACCTTGGGGATTTTCGAAACTATCTGGGGCGTGATAAATCGAACCGTTACACTATCCCCTTCTCCGGGGGCCGCCGCTGCCAGCATGACCATATACTGATCTACCAGGAAGTTATTATCCAGAACGTACTCGTCCCCCAGCGTGTCCAAAGTCGAGGGGCTTCTCTGGCCTGCGACATCCATAGTGACCGTACTCTGCCCTTCACCAAACTGTGCCGCAAACGAGACTTCAGGCCCGGCGGATGCGGTAATTTTCAAATCATAGGAACTCGGGTGTCCACCCGGCCATTCATAGGTCGTCCGCCCGCTCAGGCTGCTCCGGACGGTTTGCCCCGCCTGTATCAGCTCAATTTTTATATTCGCACGCGTTTCCAAAACTCCGTTTTGGACGGGGGTGCTGGTTACCATGCAGCGCCCCATTCTGTTGCCGCCCATTATAAGGTCGTACGTCCATTCCCCCCCATCCTGTATCCCGCCTGCAAAACTTGCCGAACAGAATAAGAGCGCCAGTGCCGGGAATAATTTTAAACGTACCATGATTTTCCTCCCGTTATTTTTACAATTCCTGGTATTTACCAAACTTCACAATCCAGGCATCCCTCTTCTGAAGAACGACGATGGACCTGAAATTTCCGGTTTCCATGAGTTCCCGTTAAATTGAGTATAGAGAAACCGGGCCAAAGGAACAGCCAAAACTGCAATGACTGAAAAAACCGCAAGCATCCATATCCGATAAGGGCCTAAGATTTCGAATAGTTAAAAGGCGGTTCTCCTGTAGGCACCTATTTGCCCTGTATGATTTGAGAAACGTTTCCTGTGCGAGGTCATCGGCGAGGGCGGGATCATTCAAGGTCAGCCTGCGAAGGAAATTTCTCGACTTTGACTGACGGCATAGAAGCCCGCATTCAGAAACAGGATGACCAGACACCATGCCGCAGGCATCAGGTAACCGTAATCGGTACACTCGATTTTATGCGGCTCGAAAATCCATCTTTTTCGGATGCGCTTTATTACAACATCGTTACAATGTCCACAGTAGGGGAGATATGTATCCAACTCTGTGATTAGCGTAGAGCTTCTCAAACACCATTAAAGGAGTAACAGAATGGGAAGAGTTCAAAACAAAGTGGCCATCGTCACAGGCGGCTCCAAAGGATTGGGCAAAGCGACAAGCATTCTGCTGGCGCTGGAAGGCGCGCACGTTACGGTCGTCGATATCGATGACGATCCTGGTGTCGAAGTCGAGAAAGAAATATCCGCCGGCGGCGGCTCGGCGCAGTACCACCATATGGATGTCACCCGTGAAGAGGAAATAGGGCGGGTCTGCCGCGATGTTGGAGAAAAATACGGACGCATCGATATCCTCGTCAACAATGCCGGGGTCAGCGGAGCCCCCAAGCCGACCCACGAAATAAGCGTGTCCGAATGGAACAGCGTCCTGGACATCGACGCAAAAGGCGTTTTCCTATGTACGAAACATACCGTTCCCTTCATGAAGAAGAACGGCGGCAGTATTGTCAATATCTCGTCCGTGTACGGCATTGTCGCAGGAATCGATAATCCGCCGCCATACCTCTATCATGCCGCAAAGGGCGCCGTGAGAATGATGACCAAGTCCGATGCTGTTTGCTATGCAAAGGACCGGATACGGGTTAACTCCATACATCCCGGCTGGATATGGACGCCGATGCTGGATGAAGTCGGGAGAAATGCTCCGGAGGGACAGGATGCGTTCAATCGGCGGCTGATGGAGCATATTCCCCTCGGCCATTACGGCGAGCCTCAGGACGTTGCGTACGGCGTCCTCTTTTTTGCATCGGACGAGTCGAAGTTTGTCACCGGCAGCGAGATGGTGATTGACGGCGGCTATATTGCCTTGTAGGGAGTATTACAGACCAAAACATCGGTTTCGTTACTGAGCTTTGCGGGCGGCGATTTCGTCCTGCATCTGAAGGATATTTTTATCTTCGATTCTATATCCCCATGAAAAAAATACCGCAGCCAGAATACCTGCCGCCGCCGGAACAGTAACTATGACAGGAAAAGATAACCGGATTAGTTTTTGTCTTCACCGTCCCGCAGAATATTTTCAATCACGGATACGGGATTCAGAATGATTTATATGCACACGATAAGAACATTGGATCCGATCCAATATCGATTTATTTCCTTAATTCCTCAATATAATTCCGTGCACGCTCCACACGGGCTTCTTCGCCTTTCTCGTCGATACTGACATAAAGCTGGTAAGCTTCAATTGCTTTTTCGCGGTTTCCCAGAGTTCGATAGCAACCGCCCAGATTGTAATAAACCCGGGCATAATCCGGCTGCAGTTCCAGCGCATTATAGTAGAATTCCATAGCTTCATTGCAGCCCTGTAGGAAATAGCGGACAGTCCCTGCCTGGCTGTATGCAAAGGCGTCATCCGGTACTAACTGTATTGCTTTATCAAACAATTTGATGCTCTCAATCTGCTTTGACCTGTCCTGATAAACAAGAGTATTCGCCCAATTGAGATAAGTGTGAAAAAGGCGATGTCTAACGAGTCCAAACTCCGGTTCCAGTTCTAATGCCTTTTCAGAGGCATCGACGGCTTTCCGCCACATCTGGTTTTGATAAAACAGATCTCCCAACGTTCTATACAGCATCGGAGACGCCGGTTTGATTTTTACGGCGTCTTCCAATATTTTTATTGCTGTATCTGTATCCCCCTTTGAAGCATTAAGGATCGACAGAACCCGAAAGACTTCTGTTTCATCGGGATATTCTTTCGCCAATTTATTAAAGGCATCGAGCGCTTGATCTGTTTGGCCTTTTAATACCTTCATTTGCGCTTTCAGGAAGTCGGATGTAAATGATGATGAAGGTTCAACGAGATGCCATAGTTGCAGCCGTGATCCGCTCGTTGTCCGCTTCTTCAAAGGGAATGTGGATGTTTCTCCATGAAGGCTCATATTTACCGCAGCGATATAAAAAGGGTCTGCATTCTTTTGAATAATACTTCCCGCCGGTCGTGGAAGCCGGCGCGCCAGAGCCAAAGATTTTCCATCAGGCAGGAAACAGAAGGAATCGATCGGCGTTTGAGATTCCAATCTTCCCCTTTCTACGAAGATAGAATCCTTTAATTCATACAGGAGCATGCCGTTGTTTCCGGACAATGTCAGCAATTGACTGTTCGGTGAAAACGCAACGGCGGTGGAACCCAATTCCGCCTCGACAGTCGCCACCCTTTTCCCCGATTTCAGATCCCAAACGGCCAGATATCCAGGTTCCTCGGACTCTTTCAAGACCCGGAAGGAGGCCTGAACCTTATCTCCACCATACGGGATGATGTAAAGGCGAACGGCAAACTTGAATGCAAATCCCGCCAGCAATCGTCCATCAGGAGAAATTGCCAACCCGCGAACTGCCGGTGCTCCCGGAATACCATGGATTTTCTTCCCGGATTCCCATCGCCAGACTTCAATTTCACCGCCACTTTTATTGTTTTGCGGATCCAGACAACCTATGGCAAGCATCTCCTGGTCCGGCGAAAAGATCAGCGACACTATCCTGCCCTTATCAGGAGAAATTTCCTTAAGCAACTTGGCATTATCCGCAGAAAATATTCGAACGACGCCTTCTGATCCCCCTGCAGCAAGCAGTTTGCCGTCGCTACTCACTGATATCGCATTAATCTGCTTTTCATCCGCCCGGATTTCCTTTTTGAGCTCAGCCGTGACCGGATTCCAGATATGCACTATCCCGTGGTTGTCCCCGACAGCAATCCATTCGCCGTCTGATGGGATAACCATCGCTAAATATGATGTTTCCTCTTTAGTGCCTATCTCCTTCAGGAGCTTGCCGGTTTCTGAATCCCATATTCGGATACATCCATCCAACCCGGCTGAAACAAGTTGCTCGCCACCTTTCAAGTAACCGGTCTGAAGGATCCATTCTTCATGTTTCATTTCCCCGGCAGTCAGGTTTCTCCATTCGATATATTGGGATTGCAGAGCAGATGCATATAGGGCCATAAATGAGAGCGCTAATACGCAGTACTTGAGCCACATAGTATCTCCCTGTAGAAGTAAATCTTATTAACAAGAATTATTATTCGGATACTGAACTTTTAGTAGCACGTTAGATTTATTTTAATATCAGCCAGAATGCAGGTACACGGAATTCTTGTTATTTCATATATACTATACCTCAAACGTTGTATATTAAAGAATTTTGTTGCTCTGATAAAAGGATGAGTCGGGATAAGGATAGAAAATTTCCCCGTAAGGCCGTCGGTGACAGTCACCGAAATTAGTGACGGACGACAGGTTCGACGCCTTCAGGAACATGGATCTTGAGACCGGACAGATCGATATCCTCGACGTTGCGCAGGACAAAACCGCTTTCAGTGGCATTAATTGTACAGTTTTCGAAGACGACATCAGTAATCGGGCTGTCGTCGAGGCCGGTCATGTCGCCGACGTTGGCGGTGGCGCCGCTGACATTAATGATATGGACATTGCGCACAACGGGGAGCGGATCCGCGGGAGGGCGCGGATTGACCATGCGCCAGGCCATATTGAATTCGAATGCCTTGCGCGTGTTCTGCAGTTCGATGTTTTCGTAGGTAACATTTTCGACCACACCGCCCCGGCTGGGTTGCGATTTGAAACGGATGGGCGCCCAGTTGTCCTCCATCATGACGCTGTCCCGGATCGTGACATTGCGGATGCCCCCGGACATTTCGCTGCCCATCGATACACCGCCGTGGCCGTACCGGAAGATACAATTAGTGACGAGGATGTTCTCCGCGGGGCGGCCGACGCGGCGGCCGTCCTCGTCCTTGCCGGACTTGATGGCGATGCAGTCGTCGTTGACGTCAATGTCGACGTTACGGACCAGGACGCCGTCGCAGGAATCAATATCGATGCCGTCGCTGCTGGGAATATAGTGCGCGGCGCGGATGTTCAGGTTCTCGATGGCGACATCGCGCGAGTACAGAACGAACACACCCCAGGAGGACTGGTTGCGGATGTGGATATCCCGTACCGTAGCGTTGTCGCAGTTCTGGATGGCAACCAGGCGCGGGCGGGCATAGCCGGGCAAATCGGTTTCTACGAGGTTATACGCGGGTGAATCCGGCGCCGCATCCAGGCCGCCTGTAGGACCCAGGGATGGCGGGCCTTCGCGGACGGGGCCGATATGAGTCGGCCCGGGGGACGGTTCGGTTTTAGGGCCAAAGGGCAGCCTGTGCCAGACATCGCCGGATCCGTCGATGGTGCCGTTACCGCTGATGGTGAAACCCTCGACGCCGAATGCGTTGACCAGTGCGCTGACCCAGATGCGCTCCTCACCCTCCCAGCGCGTCTGGACCAGGCGGTAGTCGGCCATGTTGGTCGTGCCCTTGAGGCATCCGGCTTCATCGATACGCAGATTGACGCCCGGCTTGAAAAAGACGGCACCGGTCAGGAAGGTGCCCTCGGGCACGAGGACAACACCGCCGCCGCCGAGAGCACAGGCATCGATGGCATCCTGGATGGCTGTCGTGTTGACTGTTTTGCCGTCGCCTTCGGCGCCGTATTCGGTTATGTCACAGGTTGTGCGCAGCGAATGGCAGGCATTCGGCAACAGGGCCAGCGCAATAATGACGAGGATCCGAAAGAAGCGCATATCGGGAGACTCCTTCTTTACATCACTTTTAACTTCACAATCGACTTTGAGGGCAATTCGACCGTTATTGTATTGTCCGATGTTTTCTTGAATCCATTGAATCTTTTCGGCGATACGGTTTTCGTTTTATCAAAAGATCCTCCCCGAAATCCGTAGCCGACGATTTGTTTCCCCAGCCCTCTCCCGCGATGGTGTAATAATGGGCGCCGAGGGCATCAACCTGCCGGGCTCCTTTCTCCATGAGCACGCGGGTCCAGTTGTAGTCGCCCGAATTGGCGCCGCTGCCGACTCGGACCAGCCGGCGCCCTCCGTAAAGCCGCGCATAACTGGAATAAGTTTAGAATTCTCATTGCCGGCTCCTGGTTTTATTGAAATGTGGGCCTTTCATTTTATGATAACCTTTGGCCGATTTAACCAAAAACTTTGTGATATGCGAAGTCCGTCTCCAGGCGGCAGGATAAAATCGAAGGGCAGTCGAAATTCCCGGCGATCAAAAGCCTCTTCCTGTACTGCCTACAGTTCCGGGGGTAATTATTTAAATGAAATCTTCATGGCTGCTGCTGGCATTAACATTGATAACTCTGGAAGCTCCAGCCTGGGCAGGCACACCAGGCCTTTTCATTGCCGGCGACTCCACTGCGAGCAATGGGGCTGAAAACGGCTGGGGCAGCCATCTGCAGAAATTTTTTGATCCTGCTCGGCTGACTGTGGTGAACCGGGCACGGGGCGGGCGCAGCAGCCGCACCTTCATTACCGAAGGCCTTTGGGACGGCATTGTCGCGGACCTCAAGCCGGGTGATATAGTACTGATCCAGTTCGGTCACAACGACGGCGGCCCCATCAACGACAACTACCGCGCCCGCGGATCCCTCCGCAGCCTGGGCGAAGAGACCGAGGAGATCGACAACCAGGTCACAGGCAAACATGAGGTCGTCCATACATACGGCTGGTATCTGCGTAAAATGATCAAAGAAAGCCGGGACAAAGGAGCCACACCCATCATTCTGAGCCTGACAGCGCGCAATGTCTGGCCAAACGGCAAGGTGGAACGCTCCGGCATTTTCAGCAACCTGGCCCGGGAGGTCTCAGAGGAGACCGGAGTGAGCTTCATCCCCATACGCGAGATGACCGCCGATCAATATGAAATTCTCGGCCCTGTGCGCGTGCGCGAACTCTTTCCCGTGGATCATACGCATACCGATTCCGACGGCGCTTTTCTCAATGCCGCTATAGTAGTTTCCGGACTCAAGGCCCTGGAGTCCTGCCCGGCGACGCAGTACCTCAACGACGAAGGACAACGGGTCGCACCCTATGCTTCAAATATAATCGTCAAACAGGTGGAAGAATGGATGACCGCTCCCTGGATGCCGGATGCCCAACCCGTCTCGGATCCAGGCCTGCCGACACTCTATGTCATCGGCGACTCTACCGTACGCACCGGAAGTCTCGGTAACGGCGCCAACGGACAATGGGGCTGGGGCGCTCCCATTGCCGACTATTTCGATCGCAGAAAGATAAACGTTGAAAACCACGCCATGGGCGGCACCAGCAGCCGAACCTATCGAAGCCTCGGTCTCTGGGATAAGGTGCTCAACAAAATCAAACCGGGCGACTATGTGATCATGCAGTTCGGCCACAACGACGACGGTCCCATTAATGACGGCTTCCGCGCCCGCGGCACAATCCGCGGCAACGGCAACGAAGTCGAAGAAATCGAAAACCAACTTACCGGCAGGCATGAAGTCGTTCATTCCTACGGCTGGTACCTGAGGCAATTCATCGCCGAAAGCCGCGCCAAAGAAGCGAGAGCCATAGTCTGCTCCCCTATCCCCCGCAATAACTTTAATGGCGAGGGACGCCTGCCCCGTGCCCGCGAGGACTGGGGGCTTTGGGCCAGGCAGGCCGCGCAGGAAGCCGGAGGTTATTTCATAGACCTCAACGAGCGCATCGCGTCCATTTTCGAAGAACTCGGTCCGGATCTGGTCGGTCCGCTGTATTATGCACCGGGCGACCACACGCATACTTCTGCAGCCGGAGCCATGTTCAACGCCCGGCGCGTAATAGAGGGGATACGTGCCCTGGAGAACTGCGGCCTGGCTGATTATCTAAAGACCGTCGCCCCGCAATTCTAATTCAGATGTGTTATGGAAGCTTTTCTTGAATTTTAACAGATGATTTTACTACAGTGAGGGATAGAAACAGCTGAAAAAATTGAAAATGTGTGCAGTTCGATTATCCAGCCTGGAAAACGAAGAACCCGAATACCTTAATCGATGATCCTTTCCCGTACTGGAAAGGAAGTTGAGCGTTGTCTGTAAGCCGTCAGCGGTAGTGGGAATTTAGGACTCCAAAATAAGAGACACACTATAGGCCACCCGAACCGGTTGGATCCAATGCAGAGCCCCTCAGGCTTGAAGATATGCACTTCATTCGGCAGGAAAAGGCTTGGCTTAACACCTCAATCTGATTACTATGGTTCTTACAGCTTTTCAGTTAATCTCCTGATTTCGATCTCTTTTGCAAAGTTGAGAGCACTTTTGAAATTTATTCAGTGGAGCGACAGGAGAAGTATCATTAATATAGGAGTTAACCATGCTCGATTTTACTACTGAATATATGGGATTGAAATTAAAAAATCCTATCATTGTTGGAAGTTGCGGGCTTACCAACTCCGTGGAAAGCATCAAAAAACTGGAATCCAACGGCGCTGCAGCTGTGGTTTTGAAATCGTTGTTCGAGGAACAAATTCTCATGGAGGTGGATTCTTTGAAAGGTGAACAATCTCTTCATGCGGAGGAAGCGGATTATATTCGTGGGTATACCAGGCAGCACAATCTTGATGAGTACCTGAAACTGGTTTCAAGCGCAAAGAAAGCCGTTTCTATTCCCGTTATTGCAAGTATTAACTGCGTTTCTGCTTCTGAATGGACTGCCTTTGCCGGTAGATTGCAGGATGCCGGTGCTGATGGTCTTGAACTGAATATGTTCATTATGCCCGGGAATATCAAACAGAAAAGCGAAGAGATTGAACAGATCTATTTCGATATCATCGACGAGGTTAACAAAAAGGTTTCCATCCCCATTGCTACAAAAATCGGGTTCTATTTCACCGGTATGGCAAATGTAGTATACAATCTTTCCATACGAAATGTGAAAGCCGTTGTGATGTTTAACCGGTTTCACCGACCGGACATCGATTTGGAAAAAATGGCAATAGTGTCAGCGGATATCTTCAGTACCCCGGAGGAAAATGTATTGCCCCTGCGTTGGGTCGGGATGCTTGCGGATGACGTTAAATGCAATTTGGTTTCAACTACCGGTATTCACGATGGGCAAGCAGTCATAAAAAATCTCATGGCCGGGGCCAAAGCTGTGCAGATTGCGACGATCCTGTACAAGAAAGGTCCGGAACATATCAGAGAGATGCTGGGGCAGATGGAAGCATGGATGAAGGAAAAGAATTACAAGAAAATAACCGATATCATCGGCAAGCTGAGCCAGGCTCATATCAAAGACCCTGTGCTGTATGAACGATCCCAGTTCATGAAATATTTTTCCAGCGCCAAGCATTGATCTTGAGTTGATTATCCTTCCGAATGCAGCTGAACCAATGAACCTGCCGGGGGGATGGACGCAATCGGTTTTCCCTGAATCGAATGGCACAATTTGAGTCCTCCAGCGCGAGGCTGCTCCGAAAATCCCATAATACCTCACCAGATTGAACCTAGGCGGCGGCACCAGCGCGGCCAATTTCGCGACGAGATCAAGAGGTTCGAGGGAAAACCGGGATTTGTTTTTCCTATCGGCCAGACTATTTCACCATCACTTGTGCTCCGGAGACATCCACCATGTAACCGCAATTATTGCGGTGGGCGGGACCATGAGCAAGACAAAAATACCCAGTGCGAGTTCTGACGCGAGAGGCTGCAAGAAGATGCTGGCGAAGTCGAAGACGCTGTGGAACAAGATCGCCATAAAGAGACTTCCGCCTGTAGTTGTATACAGCCAGGTAAAGAGAATGCTGAAGCAAATACCGAACGCTAGGAACAGCATTATGCCGCGACCAGAAAGGACTTGGTGTTGAACGGTGCTGCTGAGCAGAAATAAAGGTGCGTGCCAGACGCTCCACAGAAATCCCATTGCCAGTGATGCCGGGAACAATTGCGACTCACTTAGCATCCTGGGTAGGGCGTAGCCTCGCCACCCGATCTCCTCTCCAAATCCCGCAAACATGAGGACCACGACGAAGATCACCAGCAGTACAAGCGGGTTCATGGGGACGGAGACTGGTGGAAGATGGAACCCGAATCTTGCGCCCACCCATGTGCCTGCTGCCATCAGACCTGGGAGCAGGAGCAGCGTAAATCCAAAGCTTTGCCAGGTTTGACGGACAGCGAGAATTCCTCGGAGCAAATTCCTGATGCTGGGGGCGCGTCCCTCCACGTAGGCGCAGACTAGGCCAGCTATGCAGGGACCAAACGCACCCGCGTACACCAAGGCATCGGCTCCCGGAACCTCAAGCAGTCCGTTGTTGTGTAGCAGGACAATCCCCCACATTGCCCAGGAAATTGCGTACGCGAGCGCAAAGAACTGCCAGGGAATTGGCATCGCTTTGACTTTCCGACGCACGATTTCTTGCTTCTTGAGGATAGAATCCAAGCGATCTCCAGCCTATGAACACACAACGTCCGCACTGCCTGTCTCTGGCCAATCGACGCCGAGGCCTATTCTACGCGCAGTACAGGATTCCCATATCGGCGATTAAGACACAGACCGGCACTGGGCATCAAGCACAAATCCGCTTTGTAGCTAGAGAAAATGGTCGATAGGCGGAATAAGCCGCGTTTTTTCGCGTTGGCTTCCCTATCAAGTCCCGTCTCGGCTTCCGATTAGATGTGTTATGTAAGCTATTTTTGAATTTCAACCGGTGATCTTACTACAGTGAGGAATCAAAACAGCTTAAAAAATTGAAAATGTGTACAGTTCGATTTTTCAGCCTGGAAAACCAATCGAATACTGTAGGGCAGAACCTTGTGTTCGCCCTTTTTTATCTCGAGAGAAGTCTTGCTTATCGAGTCAGGTCAGACACAAGGTACGCCATCGGCAGAGGCACGATTCTCGGAATTGCTGATCCGTGGAATTGGTGGATAGAGGTAAAGAAGGGCGAACACAAGGTTCGCCCCCACCCAGTAGTCTCGGAATTAAACGTTTGCGGGGTGCCGATGGAATGCGTCAAATGGGCGAACACAAGGTTCGCCCCTACTATCCCGCAAACTATCCCCGACCACATCAATTGTAACTTCGTAAAGAAGCGGAATACGGCTCTTCGACCTAAAACAGCGCCGTTACCGGCCGAAGCATCAGAGGAACGGTTGCCAACTCCATGCCGTTTTCACTCTGTGAATGCGTCTCCTCGACGGGCCGGATTTCTCCGCTCATCGGATCCCGGATCGACAGGTTCATCGAACCGCGCTGGACGACCTCAGTCTCCACAGCCCCGTCGGACGAGTTTCCGAAATAGTAGATGTTCCGTTTATCAAACGGGTTATGATATTGATTTCAATCAGGGCATAAATGACAATACACCGTCTTACGACATTACGTATCGAAAGCAACGGGAGACTGAGTTCATGAAACGTATGCTGCTTGCCGTTCTGTCCGGCCTGCTGAGCACTTCGTGGGTGTCGGCGGGGAACGATTGGGAGAATCCTTCAATTGTGGAGATTAATCGCGAACCGGTTCGGGCGACATTTACGCCCTACATGAACAAAGAGCGGGCGGTCGGGATGGGAGCCTCTTTCCGGCAAATAAGCCTGAACGGGTTGTGGAAATTTCACTGGGTGCCGCGGCCGGAAGAGCGGCCGGCAGAGTTTTACAGACCGGATTTCGACACAAGCGGTTGGAACGAAATTGTGGTGCCGGGCAACTGGCAGACCCAGGGGTACGGCGTACCGATCTACACGAACGTCAGGTATCCGTTTCGCGCGGAGCCCCCGAATATCATGCTGGATCCGCCCCCCGATTTTACGCAGTTTGAATTGCGCAATCCGGTGGGTAGCTATCGGCGGACATTCTCGCTTCCTGAAAGCTGGGATGGAAAGCGTGTTTTCATCGAGTTTGCAGGCGTGAAGTCCGCTTTCTATGTGTGGGTCAATGGCGCACGCGTGGGCTACAGCCAGGACAGTATGACGCCGGCCGAGTTCGATATCACGGACTACGTGGAGGCGGGAGAAAACACGCTTGCAGTGGAAGTGTACCGCTGGTCGGACGGCAGCTACCTGGAAGACCAGGACATGTGGCGGCTGAGCGGGATTTTCCGCGATGTAACGCTGATCGCGCGCCCGGCAGTGCACATACACGATTTCCACATCGTTACGGACCTGGACATCGAATATAAAGATGCAGAGGTCACGATTGACGTCGACCTGCGGAATAAGTCGGGCGCAAAGGTGGAAGGATTGACGCTGAAAGCCGCTTTTTACACGCCGGATGGGGAGGCGCTCGGTGAACTTGTGGCGGTCGAACTGGACCTGGCGGGGAACCGGATTGACCGGCACACGCTTCGAATTCGGATGAACGACCCTGAATTGTGGAGCGCGGAGACGCCAACACTATATAAGGTCGTGCTGAGCCTGGAGGACGCGGGCGGCAACGTGCTGGAAGCGATCCCATGGAAGTTCGGCATCCGCGAGTACGAGTTACGGGACAGACAGTTCTTTTTGAACGGGAAGTCGATCAAGCTCAAGGGCGTGAACCGGCATGAACACCATCCGCGACTCGGGCGGCACCTGGACCTTGCAACGATGATCCAGGATATCGAGCTGATCAAACAGGCCAACATCAACTACGTGCGGACGAGCCACTACCCTAACGATGTGCGGTGGTATCAACTTTGCGACGCATACGGGATCTACCTCATGGATGAGGCGAACCAGGAAGCACACGGATTCGGAACCGGAAGCCGGACACTGGGGGACAATCCGGACTGGAGACGAGCGCACATCGACCGTGGCGTATCCATGGTGGAGCGGGACAAGAACCACGCAAGCGTGGCGATCTGGTCGCTGGGCAACGAAGGGGGAAGCGGGCAAAACCTGGCGGCGATGCGGTCCGGGATGGAAGAGGTTGACGCAACGCGGCCATACTTCTACCATGCGGATGCGTCCGTATCGGACTGGGTGGACATTGACTACCCGACGGTTGTGCAACTCGAGGACTTCGTGTCGAAAGCGCACGAAAAATGGGCGAACGTCCGCGAGTATAGCCACATGATGGGCAATTCGGGCGGAAACCTGCAGGAGCACTGGGACGTCATCTATGCGCATCCTCAAATCGTGGGCGCGGCGATCTGGGACTGGGTGGACCAGGGTCTGGCAAAACCGATCGCCGGCGACCGGATGCAGTACGGGAAGAATCCGACGGAGCTATCGCTCTTGCAGAATGAATATTTCGCTTACGGCGGGGAGTTCGGGGACACTCCGAACGACCGGGATTTCTGCATCAACGGGCTTGTAGGGCCGGATCGGGTGCCTCACCCACACTACTATGAAGTGCGGAAGGTATACCAATACGTGCGGTTCGAAGCGCTGGATGCCGCGGGCGGCCATCTGCGCGTGACGAACCACTATGACTTCACGAACCTGGACCGGTTCTATTGGGAATGGAGCCTTTTATTGGACGGGCGGGTCGTACAGCGCGGCATGATGCTGCCGATAGACCTGGAACCTGGAGGCCGGGCGGAAATAAGAGTGCCCATTACGGGACGAATTCCGGAGGACGGCAGCGAGACGATCCTGCAGATAGACGTGAAGCTGCTTGAGGACACGTTGTGGGCGCCGGCCGGGTGGTCTGTGGCGCGCGAGCAGTTCGTCGTGCGCGAGTCGTCCTATGCAGCATTGCAGAACGGCCATGCACCGGCACTGGAAGTCGTGAACGGCAATGGGACAATAACGGTGCGCGGGTCGGACTTCGAATTGAACTGGGACCGCGGCAACGGCGCACTGATGCGCTACGAATATAAATCCTTATCCCTGCTGGAGCGGCCCCTGGAGCCTTACTTCTGGAAACCGACCAACCGCAACCAGGCGCGCAACCGGTACCTTGAGCGACTGGGCCCGTGGCGCGAGGCGGCGCAAGATCGCGAGCTGACAGATGTAACAGTGGTCTCGAATAAAGAAACCGGTTCGGCAACGGTGCGGTTTGCTTTCCGGTTGCCGGTGGCGGAAGCGGAATACACGGTGACTTACACGGTGAGCACGGACGGAACGGTGGCGGTGGAAGCCGACTACCGGCCTCACGCCGGGCAAGCACCGAAGATGCCGAAATTCGGGATGCGGATGGGCCTGCCTGAAGGTTGGCAAAAGATCGCGTATTACGGACGCGGACCGTGGGAGAACTACTGGGACCGAAAAACGGGCGCGTTCTTCGGTGTATATTCGATGCCGCTGGAAAATTACCGGGTGGATTACCTGTATCCGCAGGACAACGGCAACCGGTGCGACGTGCGCTGGTGGCAGGCCACCGACACGGACGGCAACGGGCTGCGAATCGAAGGGATGCAGGGCCTGAGCATTCGCGCATGGCCGTTCACGGAGGAAGACATTGAATCGAGCCTGTTGGCTCATAAGCTGCCAAGGCGCGATTTCATCAACGTCAACATTGACTGGAAGGTGCACGGCGTAGGCGGCGACAACAGTTGGGGTAAACGGACCATGGACAAATACACTCTGCCCGGCGGGAACCCCTATCACTATGGATTCCTGCTGAAGCCTAAGGTGCAATGAGGGATGCAACGGGAAGTCGGGATAAAGAAAATCAACTCCGTTTTTGCGATACTCTTTCCCTGTAATACCCCGAGGCTTCAGCACGAACTTCCTAACACCATGAAAAGCAAATTCCAATGATATAATAACGCCTGGAGGACCTTGCGGCTCCTGCTTTTCAGGCCTTCTTCTTTGATTTTTTATTATTTTTTGCGATGTATTGGACCTGCTTGACCTTCGCTACCTTTTTAGGACGGACGGATGCCTCCTTGGTAACCCTGGCATCGACAAAAAGGAACGGCTTGCCGACGCGCTTTATTTTCAGCGGGCCGTGCATCAAATTCTTGGGAATGAAGATATAACAGGGATAATTTATCTTTACGATCTTATCGCCAAGTCTAAACTCGACATCGGCATCGAATTTCGCGAAGTTATTGCTGTCTCCTATAAGGTATATCCACTGGTCGAAGGGGTGTTTGTGCCCCGGATAACCCAGCAAATCAGGCTTAGTAATGCGGGCGAATCCCATCGCCATAACCGATTTGGGGATATCCATCGGGCCCAGCCCGGTGACCATCGGCTCTTTGATGGTGTCGTGTATCGATTTCCAGGGCTTCAGTTCGACGACATTCGGTTCACGTACAACGTTCTTCAGTTTATCCATGCCGGCCATAAGTGTCTCCTTTTAACATGTGCGTCCCTTGTCGGCGCAAGCGTCGCATTTACGATTTCCAACAGGAGACATTCTATATCAAGACTATCAAACACCCATCTAAAATTTTCAGGTAAGATAATTCCCATGTTTATGTCGATTTACCATAGTAAAATAACGGTCTTAACCCGGATTACACAAAACAATAGGAATTATCGGCAATGAAAAGAAAAATATTATTATCGGTGTTGCTTGCCTTTGCGTTTGTTCTCAGCGGTCTTGCCCTATTATTTCGGGCGTCCGAGTTCGTGGCGGTGTCCGCTGCATCCCGGCAGGAGGCGTCGCTGCGGAATGTTGCCTTCAGGAGGGCCGCCTGGCATTCCAGCGCCGCGAATTACGACAATACCGGCCAATTGATCGCGGACGGCGTCATCGGCGTACTATCGAACGAAGTCATCGATACAAGCGGCACCTCCGCGTCCAATCCCACCTACGGGCAGATGATTCCCGGTGTGGTAAACAGTGAATGGATCAGCGCATCCAGCGGCGTGCAATGGGTGTATCTGGACTTCGGCGCCATGACGTCGCTGCGAAGCATTACTGTTCATTGGGGTGCGAATTACGCCGTCGACTACGACATCCAGGTTTCCGACGATGCACGAACTTGGGAAACGGTTGCCGGCGCCGCCGGTGCGGCGGATTCGGCGGTGGAAACGAAGATTGCAGACAACGAAGGCCGCTATCTGCGGATCCTTTGCAAAACCTCCTCCGGCGCCAATTATATCATCAGCGAAGTTGAAGTCACTGGCAGCAACAATGTGGATTACAAACTTGATGCACAGCCATCCCCGGATGCGGACGGCTCCCTGCGGCTGACGGGCGGCAACTGGACACTCCAGCGCGCGTCGCTGGTGGATGTGGGCGGTGCAACCCTATCACAGGCAGGATACGACGATTCCGGCTGGCTGCCGGCCACGGTACCCGGTACCGCCTTTGTCTCTTACCTGAACGCGGGCGCTGTTGCAGACCCATATTATGACGACTGGCAGTTCCAGGCATCCGACATTTTCTTCACCGCAGATTTCTGGTACTGCAACTCATTTGAAATCCCGGCGTCCCAAAAGGGCAGGAAAGTTTATTTGAACTTTGACGCCATCAACTGGAAGGTGGATGTTTGGTTGAACGGACAATTGCTGGCAAACAACCTGCCGGGCTATGCGCATTCCATCGAAGGCGCTTTCACCCGCGCCAAATTCGACATTTCTACTCTGGCGAATTACGGCGGCCGGAACTACCTGGCGGTCCTGATTCACAGGAACAAAACGCCGGGTCTCGTCACCAGCCAGGGACTGGCGGAAGGGCCCCTCCCTAACGGCGGCGAACTCGGGCAGGACAACCCGACCATCCATGCCGCTGTTGGCTGGGACTGGCTGCCGACAATCCGCGGCCGCGATATCGGCATCTACAATGATGTGACTGTGACTTACGGAGGCGCCGTTCAGCTGGAAAACGCCTGGATGGAAACCGACCTCGACGTCACCGAAACGTCGGCAAACATTTCGGCCAAGAACCTTGCGATCGGCAAGCCCGTGACACAGCCCGCAACGCAATCGGCCGCGAACCTCGGGTATGTCGACGACAACGATGAAAACACCCAATGGATCGGCGAGGACATCGACGGCGCAGGCTTCACATTAGACCTCGGGAAAATAACGGCGATCAACAGCCTGCAGCTCATCTGGGGCAGCGAGGCCGGCGGCGCCGCTGCCGCGGCGGAAGACAGGCATCCCGCGAGGTTCAAGGTACAGGTGTCGGACGACGCCGTGAACTGGCGGAATTTCGATTCCTATGCGGGCGGCGAAGTGGACACCGGCTGGTTCGGCGTCCGGCGCGCGGATCCGGCGCCCGGCACGGAGGAATATACCGGATTTGATATTTCCAATGAAGTGCCCGGCCCGGTGGGGATTGTTGAGGTTTCGTTTGGCAGCAACAAAACCTTCCCGATGCGGATTCCCGTGCCGCAGAACGCCCGGTATGTCCGTTTTCAGAGCACGAAACGGAGGCAGGTAGAGCAGCAGGGCAACCGGATCGTACCGACACGAGTCCGTGAAATCAGAATTTATAAGGAACCGATCGAGGAAGTCGGTCAAAGCATGATCCGCACTTACGCACTGGACGATTCCAAAGCCGATCTCACCTTCCGGACAGACGTGCATAACTACGGATCGGAGCCGTCCAGGGTGACTGTCGACGGGGTTATCACTCCCGGCAAAATTCGTTTTTCAAAGACGGTCCGCGTTCCGGAGAACTCCAGCCGGGAAGTGATAATTGACGGCATTGTCCTAGACAATCCGGAACTCTGGTGGCCAAACACCTACGGCGGACAACCGCTGTATACTGCCGCTGTAACCGTAAGCGCGGACAGCGCGGTGCAGGACCGGACTGCCTTTAAGTTCGGCGTGCGCGAGTTTACCTATCCGATCGACGGCAACCGCCTGAGCATCTACTGCAACGGCACGCGTGTACTGGCCAAGGGCGGCAACTGGGGCATGGACGACGGCCTCAAGACGGACACGCCGGAAAAATACGACGACAAGATGCGGTTGCATGCGGAGAACAACTTCACCATGATCCGCAACTGGGTGGGCATGACCAACCACAGGGCTTTCTACGAAGCGGCGGATAAGTACGGCATTCTCCTGTGGGACGACTTCTGGCTGGCAAACCCCGCGGACGGCCCGAACCCGGAAAACGAGACCATGTTCCTCGACAACGCGGTCGATAAAATCAAGAAGAACCGGTATCACGCCGCGCTGGCGATCTATTGCGGCCGGAACGAAAGCAGCCCGCCGAAAACACTCGACGACGGGTTGAAGCAGCGCACGCAGGATTACGACGGCACGCGGATTTACTTTCCAAACTCAGCCGGCGATCCCGTGGGCAGCGGCGGCGGCTACTCGATCGCCGCCATGCCGAACCGCAACAACGGCGCCGGCATCCGGGAGTATTTCGACGAAGTGCCCTACGTTACGCTCCGGAGCGAATGCGGCATACCCAACGTGCCGAGCCTCGAAAGCATGAAGAAGTTTCTGCCGGAGGAAAAATTGTGGCCGATCAACGAGTCCTGGGCGCTCCATGACTGGACCTACCACATGAACGGGCCGGCCAACACCTACATGGACGCCCTGCAGCTCTACAAGCCGGGCGCGTTCACCGTCCCGACCGACAATGTGCGTGGACAGAGGCCCAACCCGGAGGACCCGGTGTTTGTCCAATACAAGAAGGATGTGCTTGAAATGGTGGAAGCTGCCGGAAGGGCATATACGTTGGAGGAATTCCACAAGACAGCGCAGCTCATCAACTACGAAAACTTCAAGGGCGTGTACGAGGGGCTGACGGTGAAGCGTTCCAACGGCTTCCTGATGTGGATGAGCCAGTCCTCGTGGCCGAGCTTCATGTGGCAGACCTACGACTGGTACCTGGATACGAACGCCGGCTACTTCGGAGCGAAGGCGGCGAACCAGCCGACACATGCCGTCTGGGATCCACGGGACGACGCAATCGTTCTCTCGAATATGACGCCGAAGACATTCAACAATGTCGCCACAAACATGAAAGTGTTCGACCTCGACGGCAAGGTTGTGTCGGATACTACATGGGACACGCCGACCCTCGGCCCGGACGCATACGGCATCCGGCTGGCTACGGCAACCGCCGATTTTGCCAAGTCGCCCACGGACATGGTCTTCATCCGGCTGACCGTGAAGGACGTCTCCGGCAATGTGCTCGGCGATACCCTCTACTGGCACAACCGGAAAGACTACATGCATTATGAGTCGTTGAACGATATACCGGAAGTGCGGCTGCGCGCCGCCGTTTCGCCAAAGTCCACCGTCGCCGGGGAAATCGGCAAAGGCAACGACCTGTACACCGTCACGCTGTCCAACAACAGCTCCGCGCCGGCCGTGCAAACCCGCATCCGGACCATCAGCAGCGCAACGGGCGAAGACATCCTGCCCGCGTTTTACAGTGACAACTACTTTTCACTGATGCCCGGCGAGAGCAAGACGGTCACCGTGGAGTTCCATCCCAAATACCTGAAAGGCGGTCGTCCCGTCTTCGAGCTCAGCGGATGGAACACCCGAGTGGCAACAATTGATTAAACGGAGAATTGCAAACAAGCGCATTCTAATTAGAAACAGGCCGAGAGAATAAACCTTCAACGAAGAGAGGAGAAAGTGCCTTGAAATTAATGGCAATAAACGGCAGCCCGAGGAAGAAGTGGAATACGGCGACACTTCTCCGGAAATCCCTGGAAAGCGCCGCTGCCCAGGGAGCCAAAACAGAGTTGATCCATCTTTACGACCTTGCTTTCAAAGAAGGTCTTCGCCCCCCGGCGGGATCCCGAAAAAAAGGCAAAGCGGAAAGCGGAGGTTTTCCCGGACGATTGCAGACGCGCCTTCGAATTGGGCAAAAGACTTGCCGCTGCGGACTGATCGTCAGGGCATATTGAGAGAAAACCGGCGGAAGGCGACGATTCGCGAATATCGTTCATAATATATGGGAACGATCCATCCCTCGGCGGAGGCACGGGGCGAACACAAGGTTCGCCCCGAATTTAAAGATATCCGCCTTAATCTATTACTTGCCGAGAGCCTTCCACGGCTTCCCTAATCAGTGCCCGGGATCGCTCATTCGTATTTGAACAGGGCGAGTTTCCCGAAAGATTGATTCACCGTCAAAAACTTGCCGTCGCGTGATATGTAGGGCGTACCCATTCCGTCAGGCAGACTTTCCTCTTTCCAGGTCTTGCCGCCATCGGCCGTTCGCAGGGCGACCATGCCGGTCTTGCCCGAGAGACCCAGGACGACCAGTCCGTGGTCGGCGTCGAAGAACCGCACGGCAGCCTGCGGAACCTCGTTGACAAAGCCCTGGGTAACAAAGCCCATAATACTCGAGCCGTCTAACCCTAACGATTGGGATGCCCAGGTCTTGCCGCCGTCTTGAGTGATGTACAGGACCCCTTTGTCATCTACCAGATACCCGTCCGTCGGCGTGCGGAGTGAAATTGCGGCGACCTTACTGACATTTTGGGGCAGGGCCAGATCTTTCCATGTCGCGCCGCCATCCGTGGTCATCTGGAATTTGTTCCCAAAGCCAAGCCACCCCGTCTTAGTGTCTAAAAAGGACAGGATACAGCCCATGCCGCCGGCTTTATCCGCCACGGCTTTCCACGTTCGTCCTCCGTCCGTGCTCACACTGACGTTTTTCATGCCACATTGCCAGATCGTTTTGACATCCACGATGTCTATATTGTACAGTCAGCCACCGCTACTATCGGCTGTGGCCCAGGTCTTGCCGCCATCCGTGGTGTAGCTTGCCTTGCCGACGTCTCCGGCCCCTCCCGTGATACCGAAGTTAGCGTTGAGGAATGCGGCCATTCTCACCTTCTCCCCAAAGACCGTCTGGGGTACGACTACCTTCCACTGCGGCTGGGCGGCTGCGAGCACACACCCAACGACCAGAATCGACACCAATACGCCAAATAAAATGATAAACCGGGCATATTTCATCTCTTTCCCCCTCCTAAAAAAATGGACTTTCCACTCTTGGTTCTCCATGCGCCCAACGGATAAAAGAAGCAACCTAAGGCCTTGGATACTGCCTAGATTACCACACAGGCGGCATTTTCCCTCAGGTTTGAGTGAATTTATATTACAACTCATTGTGTCGCTTAGAATTCCCAAAATAGCACTCGTAAAGGTTAATTAATAGCGAGATTGCTTTAAGAATCTATTACCGATAATCTCGCATCAGGTGTCGCACTTTTCAACCGCCAAATGCTTCACTTCCCGACCGCCACGCACATATAGTGCAATCTGCACTTATTTGTATTAATCTAGCCCTTAAATCTGGTTTAATAAATATAATCAAATCGTAAGGAGATACCAAAATGCGCAATTTGACTGTAACCTTCGCAGTTCTGGTTTGTCTTGGATTGGCTATGCCTGTATTGGCTCAAAATCCTTCGCAACAGGGCGGCGGAATGGCAATGAAGAAATACGAGGTCGATGAATTTGTCGCGAAAGTTGACGCCGATAAAGACGGCTCAATGACTAAAGGGGAGTGGAAGGAAGCGGGATTGGTGGAAACACCTTTTAATATGTGCGACTCAAGTAAGAATGGCGAACTTACTGCGTCGGAATTCGCAGCCTGTGACTTACCGGAAGCAATGGACACCAATGAAGACGACATTCTTACCGTTTCCGAAATGATCGAGTTTGACAAAAAAATGATGAGTGCTCCTAAAAAGATGTATGCAGCTACCAGCCCATATGTTGAGGGTGGTCCTACAGGGATGGATTTTATCAAGCTGTTTGATGCGGATAACGACGGGAAAGTAACGCATACGGAATGGGAGAATAAAAGGCCTTCCACTGTTTTCAAGGATAAGCACTGGCCGGAATACAATAAAAATATGGATGAATACATTACGGCAGATGAAGCGCCACAAAAGCCGTAAGAAACGTCTCATCCATGCGAATAACAGTGATTTTCCTTTAATTAAAAGACCGGAAGCAATATGCGCGGTTCAAAATAGGCTGCTGCTTTGGTGCAGGCTGTCGTTGGACTATTTTTCGGCTTTTTTATAACTCACGCATAATCCGTTGGAACCTTGCAGATCTAAGACCTTTGTCTCCAGATTGGAAAAGCTTCGAACATATTCGAGGAAATCGCCGACCCAATAACCTCCTCCTCCCCCAAAACCTCTTCCAAAACCGCCCCGGTATCCTTCTCTTCCGCGTCCTCCGCCGCTACCGATATTGCTGACTTCGAAAACATTGTGTGCAGCAAAACAGCCGTCCACGGACAACTTCGGCTCAACTGCCTCTAAATAGTTCTTATACCAGTCTTTATCTGCGTCGCAGAAAACAAAATCAAAGGGCCCTTCCAGTTTGGAAACGAGTTCATGCGCGTCCGCGAGTCGAGAATCAATGTATTCGGCTACACCGGCTTCTTTAAAATGAGCTAAAGCCTGATCGCGCTTGTATTTATCAATTTCAATCGTGATGAGCTTGCCGCCGGTTTTTGACAATGCCCAGGCAATCCAAACAGTCGAGTGACCTGTAGACGTTCCGATCTCTAATGCATTTTTGTATCCATGCTGCAGGATGATATCGTAAAGCGCCTTGCCGTCTACCTCCGGGACGTTCGCATCGCGCCATGACCAGCGATGGCTATCGAGAAATTTCTGAACCTGCTTATCAATATTTTCAGCATTGGGTGTTTTTTGATCTTCAGCAAGAGATGTTGAAAAGAAAACCGCGAGAAGTACGCATAGAACAACCACCAAATATTGTAATTGCCTGCTCATGAGAATATCTCCTTAAGTGGCCTTATTGACTACTAATACGGAGCCTGCGGTTCCGGAGTAACACCTTTTTTTAAGTTTAAAATAATCCGATAAAGGTACTCATATTGAGGGTATTTCTCAGTGTTTCGTATTATTAGAATTTTCTATGGATTCTTTTGCGGGCTGCCGGCTTGCTTCCGCCCGCCGGCTGTGTTCTTTCGCAAAAACAGCCGCTCCCAGTGCAGCCGTCAGCTGGGGGTTTTCGGGAGATATTATTTTTTTCCCCAACTCCTCTTCAAGGGCTCTGGTGACCCCGATATTTCTGGCCACCCCTCCGGAAAATACGAGGGGCGCCTCAAAACCAATCTGTCCTCCGGCCCCCATGCCGACCACCCTTTTGGCAATGGCCCGGCTTATACCGTAAGCAATGTCTTCTTTAGACCAATGCTCTGACAGAAGAGAGATTATCTCCGACTCGGCGAATACCGTGCAAACACTGCTGAGAGTGCAAGGCTGCCTGGACCTTAAAGCGAGCGGGCCGATTTCATCGATGCGGAGGTTCAGTATCCTCTCGGTTAAGACTTCCAGAAACCGTCCGGTCCCGGCCGCGCACTTGTCATTCATCTCGAAACGGGAAACCGCTCCGTTCTTATCCAGTTCGATGACTTTGCTGTCCTGCCCGCCAATGTCGATAATTGTTCTCACCTCGGGGAATAGAAGCTTTGTTCCCCTGGCGTGACAGACTATCTCAGGAAGCACTTTGTCGGAAGAGCAGAACGCTCTGCGCCCGTAGCCGGTCGATACAATACATTTTATGTCGTCCTTTGTCTTCCGGATTGAGCGCAGCGCCAGCTTGAGCGCTTCGGCCCCGCTCTCCCGACGATCGAAGCGGGTGGGTATCAGCGAAAACGCCAGGGTCTCTTCTTTATCATTAATGATCACGGCTTTCGTAGTCACCGAACCGATATCGATACCTGTAAACATGGCTGGATCAGGCTTTCCGCATTTTCATAATTTCGCATATGCTTTCAATTCTTGTTCGCAAGGCTTCCGGACTATAATCCCTGTCCTCCCAATTGTCTCCCTCGATGTAAAACACCGGCAATTGCGTCTTTTCTTCCACCATCCTGGCCAACAGCCTGTGGCTGCTGCCCAGCCAGCGGTCGAAATCCATTAAACCGAATACCATTCCGTCGACTTTATGTGTCGTCATCTTTTCACATATTTGTTCGGCCTGATAGCCGGGGTTGACCATACCGGAGGTTCTAAGCCAGCCTTCAGCCGCTGCCATATAAGGGTCTTCGAACGACGGCGGCCTCAGCTGCTTCTCCGTAAGTATGAAAAACTCGCTGAGGGGTATGCCCACGCCGTTTTCCTCGAACATCCTGGCTACCCAGGGAACGGACGGGTGCATACTGTATATCAACAATTTTGGGGCTCCCTGAGGCAATATGCCTTCTTTATTGCTCACCCTTTGCCGGATTTCTTTAAGGGTGATATCCAGCGCCTTCTCCATGGATTCAATGCCGGTGTTAAGCGGCGTGAACAAACCCTCCCAGAAGAAACGCCCGCTTACCGCGCCAAGCGGCTGCGGGTCTGCGCTCATCAGCCGGCCCAACTCCGACACTTTAGCTGCATACCTTTGCCATATTTCGATAACCTTCTGTATCCTTTCCTCTGAAACCTTAATCCCAATTTCCTTTTGGACGGATTCGAATCCGTCTTTCATTTGGGCGGCCAGGTACTCCACCCTCTCGAGGACCTCATCCTCCACCGTCCCCAGGGGCTGGTCATGAGGCAGACGCGTGACATACGTTTTCCACTCAGGATCATGGTAGAGCTGGATGAATTCGTCGGTTTTGGGGCCTTCATCGCATACGAAACCCCATATCCAGTTTATATCCGGAGAGGGAATAATGCCCAGCCTGCGGGCGGCATAGCGTGTTTTGTTCAGGGCGCAATGACGGCAGCCGTAGGGGATTCCGGTTCTTTCAGCCTCTTCCAGATAGGGAGCAAGTTTGTGAAAAAAGCTGTTCATCACAAAGGTAATGAATATATCCGGAAAGGAAACAAAGATTTTTTCCGGAGCCGTTAATTTAAGCGCATAATAAAAGTGCAAAACGGCCGGCAGTATGCCGTATACGATCTTTGTTCCGTTTCTTTTATATTCGCCGGCTTTCGTCAAGTCTATGGTTTCTTTTACGAAGCAACCCAGCAATTTCCTGATACCTTCCAATTCCAGGGCGAAGTGTTCGGGAAGACGCTCCTGAACGGCGAACCGCATATCCTCTTCAGTCAGTCCCAGTTTTTCGGAAGCTTTTCGCCACTCGGGGAGGTAGCGGGCCATTTCCTCCTCCTCGAAACCGGTCAGCCTTAGAAATTCCTCGTATGCATTTTTTATCATCATAATCCATTCCTTCCCTGCTTGAGGGACTCAATGAAGCTCTCCACGCGCGTCGTTAGAGGTCCTATGGCCTCCCTTGAATACTCGTATGAGGATTCAAGTTTTAAGAAAGGAATATTCATTTGATTCATTACCTTGGATATTACGGAGCATTCCAGGTCGTATATCTCCTCAAAGGACAGCTCGTACCATATCACGCCGTCAATCCTGTAATCATTTATAAGTCTTTTAATATATTCGATTCTTTCTTCCCAGGCCGGTTGAAATATGGAAGGGGGTGTCATTCTTAAATAATAGGTTTCCGCCAGATTTCTCATCAGGTCGCCGTCCGTTTTTGAATTCTGCACACAGTGCCTGATCCCTTCATCCAGAAACTCGACGGCGATGACCGCCCCTGCGTCTTCAATCAACTTTGGAACGACATAATCCCCTACACCCACGACATGACCGGCCAGGAGTATCCTCGGCGCTTCGCCGGAGAAGGCACTCTCCTGTCTCTGCAGCTCTTCGTACAGGTCGTTGAGCTTGCGGATTAATACGTCAGGATCGCAGTAAAAAGTAGCATGATTGAGGCGAATGAAGTCGTCGCCGCCTATGGACGGCGGGTGTGCTTCTCTCAGCAGATTGATCTTGCTTAAAAGGTCTCTTATCTGATCAAAGGATTCCATTGATTTCTTTAGCTTATTTTCGGTTATCTCATTGCCGGTGAGGCTTTCCAGCGTTTGCTTCAGCCGCACCAGCCCCTTGTAGTAGTAGTCCTGGGAGATCGATTTTTTCCAGTCAGGCGGAATGCCCAGCCTCACGGTCGGCAGCTTAAAATATTCAAATAAATCGGCCAGCCTCGATTCATGACAATCGCTGCATTGCACGACTATAAGGTCGAGCATGGGGACTACCGGGTCTATACCCAGGAGGTGATATCCGATTTGAGACCTGGAATAGGGGCTCATAAAACGGAGCATGTAAGGTATTACCGCATCCGGGGGTTCCGGTTGGCCTCCTCTGCAGAGCAAACACGGCCGCGCTCCGGATGCGGCAATCAACTCCTCCGGGACAAATCTTCCTACATACCCGACTATTTTGATTCCCTTGTCCTTCTGCTCTTTTAATTGTTCCGGTCGGGTCCGGACAATTTGGGCCAGTTCTTCCAGTATGTCCATGCTTTCCGTCCTATTCCTTTTGACTTTTTTCCCCTGGTTATAATTCATTCGCATTATACAACCATCACGAACGCAAATAATCAAATGATACCTTGGCGCCCGCAATTGCAGCTATGCGGCCGAAATCCCAAACGGCCAAAGAAATATAGATTTACAAATTTTCTTGTTTTCACCGAATTTGCACAAATCCTTTAGTAAAATTGCCCTCAAAGAGGCGCAAATATGACGCATTACACTTCATTCGAATTATTGGGAACGAACCGATAGGAAGGAAATCTGCAGAAATAGGAGGGTTATTTTTCTATCGGCAGACAGCCGGCAGGTCCAGATGTTCAACGCACATGCACTCCCTAATCTTCAATAATCAAGAGAAAGCCGGTATCCGGCCTGGACGGAACTGAATATATCATTCACACCGCCGGCGTCTCCGATCACCTCTATCCGGGGGACGGATTTGCGGACCTTCTCGTCCGGCCCGGGGGCAGAAGTCATGCCGGAGGCAAAGATTATGGTCTGAAAAGGCTCCAGCAGCATCTCTACCCCGTCCTGTTCCACTTCAACGCCCTTTTCCGTAAATGCCTTCACCGTTGTGTGGGGCATGAGAGTAACATTCTCCATGGCCCGGATCTGTTTCAGGATTAATTTTCTCGAAATCATATCCATCATGCTGCCGAGCGGGTCGGTTCGCTTTGTGGCTGTAACCTGATAGCCTTCATGTCCGAGTTTCTGGGCAATCTCAAGACCTGTTCTACCCGCCCCGATTACCAGAATTCTCTCACCACGCGGCTCCTTTGCGCCTTCGAAAAATTCCAGAGACGTGATTCTATATTGATTATCAATTCCCGGAATTTCGGGTTCGTTTTGTAATGCACCTGTTGCCCATACAAGAAGATCGGGCTGGAATTTCTGCACGAAAGCGTCGTCAACATCCGTGTTCAGCAGAATGGATGTCCCGCTTTTCTTTACCGCCTGTTCCAGACCGTACAATCCGTCCCGCATCGGCTGCTTGCCGAGAGCTTGCCATGCAAATGCGAACTGTCCGCCAAGATGGTCCGTTTTCTCCGCGAGTGTAGTCTGGTGCCCGCGCCTTGTCAGATACAGACTCGCACTCATCCCTGCAGGGCCTCCTCCCACAGTCAACACTCTTAGAGGATGATCCGTGCGTTTCAAAGGCTCGAGCCCGACTTCGGGATTGAGATTGCAGCCCAGCGGTTCTCCATTCTTCAAGCGATGGAGACATCCCTGAAGGCAATAGCCGCAATATCTGATCGGGACTTTCTCCCCATCATGCCATTTTTGCAGCAAGTCCGGATCCGCAATCAGCGGCCTTCCGACGGCAATGAGGTCGGAAAGACCGTTTTTCATGATTTCATGAATGCGCTCCTTTCTGCCCATTCTCCCTGCCGCAATAAGGGGAAGCGCCGTTTGTTGCCGAATCCATGCCAGGGCATCCAATTGGGGTTTTTCGGGAAGACTGCTGTGATGGAAATACCAGGGTGGGCTGAAACAGACATTGCCCATTCCTACATGAACCGCTGAGATATTCTCCTCTTCAGCCAACCTGAGCAGGGGAAGGAGGTCTTCAGCGCCGGCTCCAGACTCGGGCGACATCTCATTGCCTGAAACGCGCATAAAGACAGGGGTTTCCGGTGCGCCTGCCCTTACGGACGACAGAACCTCTTTTGCAAAAAGCAACCGGTCCCGGCCGTACGCATCTTCTCTTCGGTTGATTTTGCCGTTGAGAAATTGAGACAGGAGGTACCCGTGTCCCGCCTGAACCTCAATCAGATCGAACCCGGCTTCCACCGACTTTTCCGCCGCTGCTTTGTAAGCGGATACGATAGCCTGCACCTCATCGAGGCTCAAAGGAACAGACTCCTGTCCGTGAGTGGGACAGACGATCCCGGACGGAGCTTTGGGTTTGTGGCCGATCACTTTAGGATTGGCGGCTGCGCCTGCATGGTTCAAGTGGAGGCAGGCAAGACGCTTTTCTTCGTGAATGACCTCAACGATCTTCTTTAACTGTGTAACGCTTTCCTGGAGATGAACACACAATTGCCGGGGGTGCTCTCTTCCATCGGATGTAACGGAGACCGGTTCCAGAATTACGACGGCGGGTCCGTTTCGGGCAATTTGCCGGTAGAAAAGCATTTGCCGGTTTGTCACGGTGCCGTCAGGCAGCCCGTAACCCAGCTTGACCGGCGGAAAAACGAAACGGTTTGCAAGTTTATGGACTCCCAGGTGAAGCGGTTGGAACATGTCTTCTATCATTTTTTTCGCCTCGCGTTTGCGTCTCACTGTTTTCCAATTTTCTGAGTCGAATGAAATAACAATTCTTTGCACTGTCGACGTAAAGCAGTTTGCAGGGCAAGGACATCAGAACTTTGAGAATATCCTCTCTTGAATCCGGATTATTTCCGATGACCTCCATGATCTCACCCTTTTGCAGTTTCCTTAATCCGTGCGTAAGCTTCAGGAGGGCAAAAGGCGAAATCATCCCTCTCAGGTCAAGAAAGTGACTCATTTCATTTTCCAATTGAGCGGCGCTTTTAAACTTTTCCGCTTATAGTACCAAGCGTATCTGAATTACCTTCCTCCGGTCGGAAACACCATTTCGTCACATCTCCAGCACCCCTGTTTTTTGAGATCCTCATGGGGATCCACTTTCTTGTCGCAGAGCCACCCGTAACCATCTTCGTCTTTGACAAATTTCAATGGGCGAAACGGCACATGATGAAAAAACTCCGTGTAATCTTCGACATTTCCTTCTTTCACTTTTTCCATAACCCCTCCTTGTTGGGCAGGCTATACATTCTTGATCCCTGCCTCTCTTCCTATACAGATAGTGCAAGATTCGTGCCAGAAGGTTGTCTCGGCCTTTTATCTTGCTAAATGTTTTTAATTAAGGACTTCTGCCTCAGAATCCCTTACGGGAAGATTGGCTGATTGAACTTCAATCTGTTAATTTATTTAACACATGTAAATTAACGTGATGGACTTGCCTGAACAAGAGCTTAATAGATATGCATTTGGCAGAATATGGACACAGGAAGTAAAAACCGATAATCTCGTATCAGGCGTTGCACTTTTCAACCGCCACATGCTTCACTTTTTGATCGCCGCGCACAAAAGTGAAAAGGTAGCAGGGGGATAGCAATGGGAAGCTCGGATATTTCATCATGGAAAGTTACGCAGGTCGGCGTCGTCGTCAAGGACGTCAAACAGGTAGCGGAGCGGCTGGCATTGCTCGGAATCGGGCCGTTTCAAGAGATGAAGCTGCCCCCGGACAGGAAGGAGCTGTTCCGGGGCAAACCGGCGCTGGCCGACGCTAAGATCTTGACTGCGACATTGGGAGGGACGCAGCTCGAGCTGGTACAACCCCTTGCCAGGGAGTCCCCGCACCGGGAGTATCTCGAAACCAAAGGCGAGGGCATTCAGCACATCATGGTTACCGTGGACGATATTGAAAAGGAGATCAAGCGGCTGACGGACAAAGGCTGCACTCTTTTGCTTGACATCCGCATGCCGGGTGGCATGCACGGCGCATATATCGATCTGCACGCGGGCGGCATTATCGTGGAAATGTTCGAGAAGAAGCCTGATTAAAACAGGGGATAAAATCAGCCTCCGGCATTGCCCTCTGATTATTCGTATCGCAATGCTTCGACCGGATCGAGTCGGGCGGCTTTGGCCGCCGGGTAGATGCCGAATACGAGT
>JAFGTD010000022.1 GCA_016934295.1 Acidobacteriota bacterium | reverse complement strand
TGAAATGACATATCTTTATTCACTTATTTTTTAAGCAAATACTGTGCCGCCCGTTCATTCCCTTGGGAGAATTGGATATAACTGTTGAAATATGCGTATATACTCTTTTTTTTATCAGGCGGTCCATAGCTCTGTATGCGCGGTTGACGAATGAAAATGTAAAGAAATCCGACAGGTCTGAGGTGAAAATCTATGGTTTGTTTTCCGGAAAATGCTTTATTAAAGGACTTGAATAGGAATGGGATTTTAAGCGACGGTGTAAGGTTCTTTTACATATTTAATGGGTGTCCGGTGGGAGAATGAACTAAATGAAAAAAGGGGCGTCAATAACGCCCCTTTCCCAGGGATATTCATTACTTCGATTAGCGGGTACGCGTTGCCGCCCGTTCAAATGTTTCGTATTAGTGCCTTACCATTAGGAACGTTAGGAACGTTTGGACCGTTTGGCCGCGATGCCGCCGGTCAGCGCCAGGCCTGTCAGCATCAAAATCCAGGTTCCGGGTTCCGGTATGGGGGGCACTTCCCCAGTGTCCAGGGTGCTTGAGAAGTAGATGGTGATATCGCTGTCCGGATCAAATTGAGACAGGTAGAATCCGCTTACCGGTTGTGTAAGGCTGGTGATAAATTTCACGGTCGACGTATCCTCAGAGGCCAAGGTGAAGTCCCAACCCAGGGCAAATGATACATCATCTGGCGACGCGAAAGGAACGGCATTGGTGCCATCCAGTGTGCTCAACTCCGTATTGTCATAAATATCTCCGAAGATGAAGCCCGGTTCGTCGATTTCCCAGGATTGGCCTGCAGCCAAAGTGCCGGAAGTGTCTCCGTATTCATTAAAAAAGGTGTTTTTCGCCTCATCGACTTCGTAATCAAGAAAGAGATCGATATTATGGGACCCCGCTCCTGTTATGGTGAACATGATCGTTCCCAATCCGGACGCGTTGAATCCAGCGGGCAATGAATCGCCAAGGCTGGCCTCATAAAACGTCCCATCTATGTTGTAGGCAAAATCATAGAGGTTAATATCTGCTGCTGACACGATAGACGTAGCAAAAGCAAACAGCACGAGAGTGCAGAGAACAGTTGCGAAGCGTTTCATTGTGTTCTCCTCCAAAAAATCTTAATAAGTACCTTTCGAAAGAATCTCAAACCAGACACTGTCCATTAAATATGATTCCGTGCATTTCCATACACGATTTGCGAAGCCTTGAAACAGGGTTCACTAAACATAAAGCAAGAGTGATGCCAGTCGGGTATCCTTTAAGCAACAATAGACGTAAATGACTGTAAATGAAGGATATGTTCCTTTGGGCGCCTTGAGTTTCGCCGGTTACTACAGTGTATTTGTTTGAAATTATGTAAAAAAAACCGACAGAAAGCGGAAGGAAGGAACCGGATGTGTCGATGTAAAACATTGTAGAAAATGGTTTTATTGAACACAAGCCGTAAAGATTCGGTGTAAAGACCTTTTACATGTTGCGAATGTTTGAAAACGGCATGGGGATTTGCCCAAATCAAGCGCGCCGATCGGAACCGGTTCTAATGGAGCAGGATCCTTTTCGTAATTTCTTTTATTTATGAGATCATTGTTGTGCGGGGCGCCTGTTGCGCCTTAAAAATTATTAAAAAATCTTCCTCGATCGGAAAGTAGGTTGTCATGCTGGGAAAATATTTTCTTTGGATCGTACTGGCGCTCTGTCTGATTGCGTTTGGCTTCTATTTGATAACCGGCACCCCGTTGTTTCATCGACCGGAGTCGATTCACAACGCAGCAAATGATAATTCAGGAAGAATCCTGGGTGATGAGGGTTCGACCTATAATTATCCTTCCTCAACAAAGGCTTCGGTTCAGGGAAAGTCCCGAACAGGTGAAAATTTATCTTTATTCACGGGTAGTGCGGGTTCAGCTACTGATTATTCTTCCCGAAAGGGGACTTCATCTCCAGAACAAGCCCGGGCTCTTGTGCTCTTGGAGAAATGGCGCAGGAGTCAAAACTTCAGCGGAATGGATCCGGTCGAAGAATTCAATACCCAGGAGTTGATAGATGCTTTGCACCACGGCTCCGCCGGGATGGGGGAGTTTTATAGCAAAGTACTGGAAATTATGAAGGATTCTTCCGTGCCTTTGTCGGCAAAACAGGAACTGCTTTTTATTCTTTCCCGGACTGCGACGCCGGAAGCGGTTCGTGTGATGGCCGAACTGGTCCCAATGGACCTCCCCGTGGAGTTAAAACCGGAACTTTACACCTCCATTTCCATGGTAGGGGAGTATTTCTGGGACAGAGGGGATCTTTTCAGAGCCTCAGTTCCGGTGTTGGAACTCTGGTCGCAGTCACAAGATCCCGAGGTGCTGAACGCTCTGGCTGCGGCCATGGGGAATATAGGAAACTCAGTAACCCTGGATTATCTTTTTCAGTCCGTATTGCGTGAGGATTCCACGTTGGCCGATATACGGAACTCAAACGACCCCAGGGTGACAGCTGCTCTTCTGGGCCTCGAAAAGGTGCGCACTCCCGAGGCTGCTCCTTTCATTGCCGCCCGGCTGCAGGACAGCAGAAACAATATGGAAATGGCCATCTGCGCCGGCATACTCGCTTCAATGGACAATGCCGCCGGAACGCAGTATCTGCTCTCCTGGATTCCGAATGCCGACGATTCCTTCGCAGCCTACGTGCCGGACATCTTTCAGCGTATTTCCCCCGCGGGACTTGTGTACCTTGAGACCGTCAATTTACGGAGCCTTGATTTCAGGAGCTATCCGATAGAGCAGGCTGTCTTGGCGGCCCTGGGCCTCCGGTAAAAAACGGGGACATAATACCTATTTTTTCGAAAAAAGTATTATGTCCCCGTCTTTTTCAGCGCTCTACGGAAAAGGATGTCCGCTAGGAAGGTGAATAGCGCGATTGTGGCTAAATACGGCCATGCATTCGCATAGGCCGTCTTCCGTGCCGTTTCCGGCAGAATTTCCACATTGCGATCAATCACCGAGCCTCCGCCGGCTGCCGCCAGTCCGGACAGAAAT
>JAFGTD010000279.1 GCA_016934295.1 Acidobacteriota bacterium | reverse complement strand
CTACAATGCAGGTCAATTTTTCCAATTCTGACTTAATCCTTAAATCTTCCTCCCCGGGAAGGCGACTCCTGTCGACGACGATCAGAATCGCCTCCGCATCGGATATAGCCTGGTATGTTTTTTCTATCCCAAGCCCTTCGACTGAATCCACGGATGGATGCAGACCGGCCGTGTCCAGAAGCTGAACCGGGATTCCTTTAATACTGGCATACTCGGAAACAAGGTCTCTTGTGGTTCCGGGCAAATCCATCACTATCGATCTATCCTGTTTTAAAAGCGCATTAAACAGGCTGCTTTTCCCGACATTCGGACGTCCGACAATAGCCATTCTAAAACCGTCCCGGACCACTCTACCGAACCTGTGGGTTTCTTTCAACTTTCTTATTTCCTTTAGAAGACAATCAAGCTTTTTGGAAATTTTCGCGCGCGCATCGAGCGGCAGATCTTCTTCCACAAATTCAACGGCGGATTCAAGCTGCACGATAATATCCGTTAGAGCCTTTTTTACAGGCTGCAATCTCTTTGATATTTCACCGGAACGTTGTCTTGCGGCTACCTGCGCCTGAAAAAGAGTGGTTGAATCAATTATATCCTTGACGGCTTCTGCCTGGGTTAAATCCATTTTGCCGTGAATGAACGCCCTCATTGTGAATTCGCCGGGTTCGGCCAGCCTTGCGCCCAGGGAACATATGGAATCAAGCAGCGATGCAATCACAACGGGGCTGCCGTGGATGGCATATTCCGTCATATCTTCGCCGGTATAGGATTTCGGTGCGAGGTAGCAGACGGCATTCGTTTCATCGATGACATTCCCATTACCGGGATCGACAATATGACCCAGCACGACAAGGCGCGATTTCGGTTCTTGCTCCTGCTTTTTGCTTTTGAAAATCTTTTTAAATATTTCCAGACTTTTCGTGCCGCTGACGCGCACAACGGCCAATCCGGAACGACCGGATGCAGTGGAAAGAGCGCAAATGGTGTCCGACAGATCGACCATGGGTTTCGGTACTCTTTATACAAGCCTTGCTCCCGCATTTCTCACGCGCTTCCGCTGCGGGAAATACATGTTTCAAACCGGCTTCATTATACCGATACGGGAATTATACTGACAGGTTTAACCCGCATTTCTCACAAGTATTCGTAGCGAGGAGGTGTAAACGGATGTGGATGCAAGGCTTGCGACCGAGGACCCCGTGAGGCGTGCCCAACGCTTTGCGTTGGGTAACCTGAAGCGAAGCTTCAGGCGTACGTCGAGGAGTCCGAGGGAGCGCGCCCAATTTATGCGTGCATAAATTGGGACCGCAGCAGACGCATTCGTTTACGCCTCCGCAGTAGAAGTCTTGTGAGAAATGCGGGTTAACTATGAAGGAAAGATGGTGATGCTGCGGTTTTCGCCTTCGCCTGAGCTTTTTGTATGAACGCCTTCGATCTCGGCAAGGGCCAGGTGGACAATCCTTCTTTCGCGTGGAGTCATCGGTTGCAGTCCGAGAGGTTGGCGCAGAGAAATTACTTTCTTTGAGGCCATTTGAGCCAAAAGGGTCAGCTCCGCTTCTCTATGCTTCCGATAACCATCAGAATCCAGGATAATGCCGACCCCTTCATCCTTCCCGCTCCTGTAAATTCTACTGATCAGGTATTCAATACTGTTGAGTAAAGATGCGGAATTTGAAAGAAGGTATGGACGATCTTCTCCGGTAAGATTTATATGAATTTGCCCGCCGTCTTCATTTCCTTCAACTGTCAGATCCATTTGGAGACTTTTCATCATCTGACGGCAGGTTTCAAGAATCGATTCGACAGTTCTTTCCATATTATTTTCTTTTAGTTTTTCCTTTTTGTGTTACTTCTTTTTTCCCGTCTTTCTTTCCATCGCCCATCCACTTTTCGGCGATTTTTTGAAATCCGACCTGGAAGATATTACTGCAGAGAAAATAAAGGTTCAAGCCGCTCGAAACTTTCAAAAACATTATGGTAAAAATCACCGGTAAATACTGCATCATCTTCATCTGTGAACTGTCCGCAGTCGGCGCCATGGGTGTCATCTTTTGTGAAAGAAACATGGTTACACCCATTAATATTGGAAGAAGAAAGATGGGATCATGCACCGATAGATCCTTTAACCAAAAGATAAACGGGGCCTGCCGCAGTTCAATGGAAACAGACAGCAACCTATAGAAGGCAAACAGCAGGGGCATCTGAACCAGAAGCGGCAGGCATCCGCTCATGGGATTGACGTTATTTGCCTTATAAAGCGCCATAACCTCCCGGTTCATTTCTGCCCTTTTCGGATCCGTTTTCTTATACTTTTTGTATTTCTCCTGAACGGCTTTGACCTTCGGCTGAATGGCCTGCATTTTTTTCATGGACAGCATCTGCTTCAGCCTTAATGGAAACAAAAGAATCGACAACAGGAGGGTTAAAAGAATGATCGCAAATCCATAATTATTGACGTATTGGTGAATCCACCTTAGAGCGGAGAGAAGGGGTCGGGCAAGAATTGAAAACATCCCGTAATCTATGACACCGGATAGATCTTGCGTTGGAATAGCCTTAAGATTCGATTGTTTTTTCGGCCCAAAGTACATTAAATAATTTATGGATCCATCAACGGGTATTTTCAGACTAATCAGACTTCTCTCAACACTCTTCCCCTCAAGCGTAGTATCCTCAATTTCATAGCCTCTGATTTCAAACGACGGGATAGACTTTTCTGGAATTGCGATAGCCGAAAAATAGTGCGAATCGAGGCCAACCCAACCGATATTGCCCGAAATAGTGACCTCTCCCTCGTCGTCACCGGGGGCGGATTCCCGCTGCACCTTCTTTCCGTCAAAATAAGCCGCTTCCAGTTTCGTGTATCTTCCTTCCAGATGCTCTTCTATCGGGCAGATATCCTGTCCAATCAGTATTTTGCCTTCCAGATCCCGCCCCTCTTTTTCGAATGTAGCCGTCAGGTCGACAGTATAATTTTCACTATTGAAACGGAACGTCTTCTGAATGGCCAGGTCACCCCGTCTCAGTGTCATAACGACTTCAACCGGGGCAGAAACCGGCAATCCCGAATAGGGCGATCCATTGACGGTTACTTCATACAGTTCTTCATTCGCAATCGTCGTAAAATCCGGATCATCAAACAGGACCGAACCGGGCAGGAACCACTTTTCTCCCTTATCTCCGGGGGTTATCATCTCGAAATCCCTGTCCTTGGATGATCTGTAATGATTGAGTATCCAGCTGGCTAAAACCGCACCCTTGTTGTCAACAACAGCCTGGTAAAGCTCTCCCCGAATGACGATTTCCTGGGGGTCTTCTGCCGTTGTATCCGTTTCTGAAAACGGCGTGGTAGGTGCCTGGGCTTTATCTACAACAGCTTTTGCAGATATTTCGGGTATTTCCGGCTTTATCTGTGGTTCGCTCGAAGTTTCATCGATGATTGGCGCAGGCTCTTCCGAAGCTATAAAATTCCGGTAAACAAATTCAAAACCCATTAGAACCAGAAACGAAAGTGCTATTGCCAGAATAGTGCGTTTTTCCATAAATTAGACCGTTATTCGTTGTATTACGTAGTGGTTGTAGAAGAATTCTACTCTGGAAAGGGATCGAATCCCCCTTCACAGAACGGATGACAACGTAAAATCCGTCGAATCCCCCAGTACAAACCTCTAATAATCCCTTTTTTTTGTATTGCCTGGTACATATAAACCGAACATGTCGGTTCAAAGCGGCATGCGGAAGGGAGAAATGGCGATATATATTTCTTATAACCCCTTAAAAATAAAAGAATAAGGCTCTGTAGCCCGGCGCATATGGCGTGCTGGTAGCGGTGTATCATTTATGCCCGATCCTTTAAAGAATGCCCCTTTCGGGCTACTCTTCTTGCCGCTGCAATAAACTCTTCCCGTAACTCCCCAAAGCCGGCGCCTACACAACCCGTCTTTGCATTAATTACAATGTCAAAATTATCGGGAATCTCCGCTGAGGATTTTCTGAATATCTCCCTGAACAACCTTTTTATTCGATTCCGTTTGCTGGCGCATCCTATTTTTCGAGATACCGTAATTCCAAGACGTGTATGCCCTACTGCATTCTCACGGCTAAAAAGGACAAATTTTCCCGAGTGAATTTTTTTCCCCGTCTCATATATAGCCTTGTAATCGACAGAACGAACGATTCTACGGCTATGGGGAAATCTCTCGGATAGTCCTTTAGCCACTAACACTCAGCCTTTTACGCCCCTTGGCACGCCGCCGATTAATGACCCGCCTCCCGCCTTTAGTCGACATGCGCTCCCTGAAACCATGCGTCTTTTTTCTTTTGCTGTTATTGGGTTGAAACGTTCTTTTCATAATAACTGTATCTCCACTTGCTGCTTCAGCCTGTTTTTAAAAACATAAATGATAGAAATTGCCGGTTGAAAAAGCAAGTTTAATGCCGGAAATCTATGTAAAATAATGATTTTCCCGCTCTTTTTTTCATAAATAATATCACCCGGACATCCATATAGTACGCAATCGGTGGATATTAATCCAAAATTTGTGATCGCTGCCGTTCATTTTTGATTTTTCACCCAGCAGGAATCGGCCTGATGGCACAGGCTGTTCATCGAATGTTGAATCTCCTCCCGGACACGCTCCATTTCCGTTGTATCCGCGTTAGCATCCACATCGATTGCCGTTCCAAATAAAACCATAGCGTGTGAGAAAGGCTTGGGTACGATGAAACCGTCCCAGCTGTGCATGACCCATTTTTTTTCCACTGAAATGGTAAAAGGCAATATTGGACAGCCGCTCTTGCCGGCCACAAAAGCGGCTCCCGGTTTGGCTATGTAGCGCGGCCCGCGCGGTCCGTCCAGGGTGAAAAATACATCCCGGTGCGCTTTGAGGGCACGAAGTATTTCAACAACAGCTCCCCGCCCGCCCCGGCTGCTGGAACCGCGGGCCGCCCCGAAACCGAGACGCCGACTGACCCGGGAAATGTATTCGCCGTCCCGGTTCTGACTTATCATGGCCACAATGTTTCGATTGCGGAAAAAGTAGGATGTCATAAAGATCCGGTTGTGCCAGAAAACGCCGATGAATCGCTTGCCGTTGTTATGGATTTCCTCCAAATTCCGCCACCCTTCGACTTTCCATCGTAAGGTGCTTCCTATAAAGAGAATAACCCAATAACCCAACTCCGTAATACAGGCAGTCTTCATCCTTTCCAGGAAGGGTATCCGTTTTTTTCTCCGAGTATTTTCACTTGAAGAATAACTTTCAGCATCCATGGATTTCCTCCAGGTGCCTCCATCTGCCTTCTTTCAAGCGTATAATACTGCATAAAAATAGGATACCTAAATTGCCCAACTTCATAATACAAGCGCCCTTCATCCTCATCCATAAATGGTATCCGTTTTTTTCTCCGAGTATTTTCACTTGAAATACATCTTTCAGCATCGAATAAACGGCTCTTTTCTCAAAAGCAGTTCCTAAGTAAGCCTGGGTTTCAGTCTTTCAGGCGTGATCGGGAGCCGGTTCATTCGAATTCCGGTTGCATCGAACACCGCATTTGCAATCAAGGCTCCCATCCCGACGATTGGAGGTTCTCCACATCCGGATGGATCGATTGCATGATTTTCAACCAATACAGTTTCAATTCTTTTCGGAGCCCGGGAGAAGCGCGGAATTTTATAGGAACCGAAGTCCAGATCCATGATGGTCCCGCCGCTGAAGTGGACCTCCTCGCTCAGGCAGTATCCAAGACCCATTATAACGGCGCCCTCAATCTGCATTCGGGCGCCCTCGGGATTAATAACCGGGCCCATGTCCTGGGCATGGACAATGCGATCGACCTGTATGCTCCCGCTTTTTGAATCAACCCGGACCTTGGCCATTGCGACGACATAGGTCCCCAGATAATCCAGGCAAACCATGCCGCAGCCACGCCCGGTGGGTGCTTTGCCGCTTTCCCAGCCAAATCTATCGGCGGCGGCTTTGACGACACGAATCATTCTTTCGTCCGTCAGATTCTGAAGCCGGAATTCCAGGGGATCGATCCCGACCTTTGCCGCCATGACGTCGATATGGGATTCGCGGGCAAAAATATTCGTGTTGCTCCCGGGACCGCGCCAGGCACCGGTTCCGAAAGGATGGGGCCCGCCGCCTCCGAAACTGCTTCCGCGTGATGCCGTTCTCACATGCGGAACATTGTAAATGCACTCGTAACTCCGATTCCCTGCAAAGAACACATGGTAGTCCCAAAAAACAATCCGGTTGGACGCATCGATTCCGGAATTAATCTTCACAGCCGCTGCAGGCATAAAAGTATCGTAGAAGAATTCTTCTTCACGGGACCATACAACCTGGACGGGCGACCCCGCCATTTTGGATAAACGGGCGGCCTGAACCGCCTGTCCAATCTGGCTTTTCCCGCCGAATCCGCCCCCGACATAGGGGGTTATGATTCGGACATTATCTGAATTCAAACCTATAGCCTGGGCAACCTGTGAATCGGCTCCAAACGGTCGCTGGGTGCCGACCCAGACCGTGGCACTGTCTCCCTTCACGTCGGCCAGGGCGCTGTGGGTCTCCAATGGAGCGTGCGCCACATAGGGAGTGAAATAGGCGGCATCGAACTCCTGCACGGCAATATTTCTGCCCTGCTCCAAATCGCCTTTCCTTTCTTCACTGTCGCGGGCTTCGGTGTTTAAAAGAAGTTCATGAATTGTTTTGTCGTTAACCGTATTATCGGGAATTTCGTATTCTGCGTTAATCAATCCAACGGCTTTTTCGGCCATGTCCGGGAGCGGGTGGACAACGCCGATAAAATCCCCATCCTGTACTATTTTTACATTCGCAATCTTTTGCGCAGCGGCCGTATCGACTACGATAAGCTTCGCCCCATGAGCCGGAGGCCGAAGTACCTTACCGTACAGCATGCCCGCAAGACGCATATCCCCGGCGAACCTGGCGCTTCCGGTAACTTTCTCCTCAAAATCCGTGCGCGGCGAGGACTGTCCGCATACTTTGAAGTCATCCGCATCTTTCAGAGGAGGTTTGTTTTCCAGGTGCCGTTCTATGCTCTTGCCCCCGGCAAGAAATCCGTAGCCAACTTTTCGCGATGCATCCGTTTTATCGCGCACTTCTCCATCAACGGCAATAAGCCTATTCTCAGGTAATTGCAGATGTTCGGCCGCCAGTTGAATCAACACTTCTCTTGCCTCTGCCCCGGCCGCTCTCAAAACCGGGCCGAAGATTTTGGTAGTACGGGATCCATTTGTGCCGCTGTCCCAGGGACATAACTTGGTGTCTCCCATGATCATCCGGACGGATGTAAAGGGCACCTCAAGTTCTTCCGCCAGCATCTGCGCGAGGGAAGTGATGATTCCCTGTCCCATTTCAATCTTCCCGGTATAGCACGCAACACTTCCATCCTCTCCTATTCGAAGGTATGCGTTGAAATCCTCCGGATACTGTCGAAATTGGAATCCGCGTTGCTGCCCGTAAAGGAACGGCCCGGTTGAAAACAGAATGTAGATACCGGAGCCGAGAAGCTTCATGAATTCTCTGCGCTGAATAGGCGTTCCATATTCACTCATGATGCGTCCCTCCTTTCATCTCCCCGGCGGCCGCCTGGACAGCATCAATAATCCTGTTATAGGTTCCGCACCGGCAAAGTTCCCCGTCCATACTCTTGATGATTTCTTCCCGGCTGGGCTGTCTGTTTTCAGCAAGTATACTATAGGCTTTTAGAATCATCCCCGGAGTGCAGAATCCGCATTGAACCGCCCCATGCTCCATGAAAGCTTTCTGGAGAGGATGCAGTTGCCCGTTTTCTGCAAGCCCTTCGATAGTCATGACTTCCTTACCTTCGACGAATTTCACCGGCACCATACAGGAACGAACGGATCGTCCGTCGACAATAATGGTACAGGCGCCACAATGGTTTTCCCCGCAGCCGTATTTAACTCCGGTCATTCCTAAATCGGTCCGGAGCACCCATAGAAGCGTTCTCTCGTCATCGGTCTTCAGTTGTACGGGTCGGCGATTGAGGGTAAATTGGATAGATCTCTCCATGGCCATCCCCCTTTCCGGTAATAAATTCCGAATATGCATCAGATTAAGACAAACTGTTCGGGAATGACATACATTTTGCGGAATAAATCGAGAGTGAAGTAATTGGTGACAGGCTAGAATTTCACCAATTTTAAAAATTTTCTGATCTGGAAGTTAGACTTACAATGAAATTGGTGAAATTCTAGCCTGTCACCAATTACTCGTAACGGAGGGCTTCAATCGGATCCAGCAGGGCCGCTTTGCGTGCAGGAATGACGCCGAAAACAAGTCCGATGGCGACAGAAACGGTCAAAGCCGCGATCACGGACCATATGGGAATTAACGAGGGCAATGACGGCACGAGGACCGTTATCAGCAAACTTCCAACCAGGGCGAGAATAATTCCAAGGATTCCTCCAACCCCGGTGAGGGTCATCGCCTCCAGAAGAAACTGTAAAACAATATCTTTCCTGGTGGCGCCTATCGCTTTCCGGACCCCGATTTCCCTGGTTCTTTCCGTAACGGATACCAGCATGATGTTCATCACCCCGATGCCGCCGACCAGCAAACCTATGCTGGAAATTGCAACGACTCCAATCGCCACAACACCTGTTATCGAGTCGAACTCCTGTATAAAGCGATCGGAAGTTGTCAGTGCAAAATTATTGTCTTCGGACGGCTTTACCCGCCGACGGACTCGCAGAAGGCTTTCAATTTCCTCCAGGGCTTTCTCCCGCATTCCGGATTTAGCCTGAATAAACAGGATCCGCATATCGTTCCAGGGCAGCATCTTTTGAAACGTGCGATAGGGAATAATAATCGTATTGTCTCCCTCTCCACCCATCATGCTGGTTTTACTTTTTTCCGTTACTCCCAGAATCCTGAAAAGACGACCGTTGATCAATATCTCCTTGCTGATCGGATCGGTGTCGCCAAACATGGCTTCGGCGGCACCGGGGCCCACTATGACAATGGGCAGACGATGGGCATCTTCGGACTGGGTAAAAAACCGGCCGTTGTCGAGTTTGATGTTGGCCACGGATCCGTAATTGTACGGCGTCCCCATAAATTCATAACTTCGCAGACTTTTTCCTTTATAGGATATATTGATCCGTGCTCCGGACGGCATTTCCCGCCAGCTCACATCCTGCACCGAGGGGCATAACTCCTTGATGGCCTTCGCATCCGCAATCGTCAGCGGCTTTCGTTTTCTTTCCTCCGCGGACCTGCGTCCGCGACTGGGCCCCATATCCATATGGAAAGCATAGATATTGTTGATTCCGTAATCCTCTATCTCGGTTACAAGCTCATCCCTTGCCCCTGTTAGTATGGAAGAGATTAGAACGACCGTTACAATTCCGACAATAATCCCCAAAACAGTCAGAAATGAGCGAAATTTGTGTGCCATGATTGTGTCCAGGGCCATGGCAAGATTTTCTTTGTAATAAATCATCGGATTCCATCTCAAGGTGAACGGGCTATGAATCAGGGCATTTAAAGACTTATCTTTCCCATTACTCTCTCATCAGGGCCACAATCGGATCAAGCTTCGAAGCTTTGAATGCCGGGTATAAGCCTGAAATCACTCCGATCCCGCCCGACGACAATACGGCAAAAATAATATAAGTCAGGGTAATAAACATTGGAACCGGGGTGGTGTTAACAACGATAATGCTTACAATACCGGCTATCAGCACACCAATGACGCCGCCCACCATGGCTAAAAGCGCGGATTCCACCAGGAACTGGAGCAGGATATCCTTCCTTCTTGCGCCGAGGGCCTTACGCATTCCTATTTCCACCGTTCTCTCCGTCACGATAACCAGCATGATATTCATAACAACGATGGCCGCGATAACCATTGAAATGGCAATGACCGGTATGATGACTACCGTGATCACAGCGATTATCTGGTCTATCTCGCCCTGTATATCGGTAAGGGCCAGAAGGCTGAAGTCGTCGTCCTGGTTCGGTCTTAGTTTGTGGCGCGCCCTTAAAATTTGACGCACTTCATCCCTGGTATATAAAAAGGTCTCTTTGGTGGGAGATTGCACGCGGAACGCAATTTCCTGGCGCGTTCCATACTTCTTCATATACGCAGTGTATGGAATATATATGCTGTTGTCCGTAGAGCTTCCAATCAGGCTGCTGCCTTTTTTCGCTTCAATGCCGACAACGGTAAATTTATCTCCGCCGATTCTTATCGTTTTTCCGATTGCATCCACTGATCCGAACAATTCATCGCGGATGTCGATTCCGATAACCGCGCTGGGGATGGCCCGGGATACATCGGAAGCCGATATAAAACGTCCTTCTTCGATATCGATATTTTCGATTTTCAGTGTGTCTTCATTGATGCCGTTGATTCTTGCCTGCTCAAAAATCAGGCCTCCCCGTTTCACGTTGTCGTTCCGGTTCATACTGGGGGAAATGGCTTCGCAGTCGCCGCACAACTCCTGGACAATTTCCATATCCTTGAGACGAATGGGCTTGTGTCTCCTAAGCATCTCCAAATAATCATCGTAGGAAATATTGACCCCGGCAATCCGGGCGACAATTATGGTATTGCTTCCCAGGGCCCCTTCCAGGCTGTCGGTCACATACTTTCTCAATCCCTCAATAGCGGCACCGACAGAGACGACAGAGGCTACACCGATAATAATTCCGAGTAGTGTAAGGAAAGACCGCAGTTTATGAGACCAGATGGAATCGATGGAAATGCGGGACGCCTCCCACAACGAAGCCAATGTCTGTCTTTTGGAATGGGCCGTATTTATCTCGGGCGGGTTTGTACGGGATCCCGAATCAGAATAATGCATATCCCTCATCTCATTTAATCGCTGATGAAAAAATTACGCGGAATACTTTAATACGTTACAACGAGTCGAAATGTTCTGGCTTTTATATTTTGTGTACCCTTTTTATTCCAACCCGGGCCGCATTTTTCTCAGGATCCCCCCAGGCATCATCTATACCGGGCGGTATGCTAAGGGGCGACGCAAAAATAACTTCACATTTTGGTTTGCCATTCATACATTAGAATAGTATAGGTATACGGTATAGTAAAATGCAT
>JAFGTD010000278.1 GCA_016934295.1 Acidobacteriota bacterium | reverse complement strand
CTCTCCGAAACCGAAGGGCACGCCGAACCGCTCGTCCGGGATCCCTTTTTAATTCTGGGAGAGCACGCCTATCTTGTGGATCTGGCCACAACCAGCCGAACTGTTAAAGGACTCAAGGTAGACATAAGAGAAAAAGCCCCCGTGGAAGACACCGGGTACCGGATGTGGTTCGATTACGCAACGGACCATTATGAGAAGCCCTACGGGGAGCTCGCCCTGATTTCCCCGTCGGGAGGCTGGCCCCTGGAATTCCCGATCTCGAGCGAGTTTCCCGGGAGAGAAGAAGTCCGGAAACTGGATCCGGAAGAAGGCTATGTCGGGCAGTTGAAGGAATTCTACCTCGACAGGGAGTACCTTTACGGCGCCAGCCGGTTCGTGGCCAGACGCCTGGATTTCGACGCGGCCGAATTCGAAACAATCGAGTTCCCCGTGATCACGGAAGCGACCTTTTCCATGCACCGTCCGATCGTTCTCGAAGTCCGCCAGGAGGATTACCGTTTCTATTTCAACAAACGGATCTACGCCTACCGCCGGCCTGAAGGTTTCCTGGTTAAAGTGACCAATTTCACGGGCAGCAAAGTGTATGCCGAAAAACTGGTCAAACCGATCACGGCCCAGAAGTACAAAAGCGATCCCGATGAAAAGGACAAGTATCACCTGACCATCCCTGAACTGGACATCCGCATCGAGATCGCTCTGCATCCGCCGTTTCTCAAGCACTCCGATTTTGTACCGTGGTCCGGCAGCCAGTCTCACGGTTTTCAGCAGGGGAATTTCCGTTTTGTCATATACCGGAAACTGATGACGGTGCGCCATGGAGAAGCCTGGCCTCTCGACGCCCGCTACAGGGTTCTGCTCGAACCGAATTTAATGACGGGAATGCTGCAGCGCCTGGTGATTGAAAATGCAGAGCCAATTACCTTCAGCAATGAAAACGACGTCTACACCGGGCCGGTTAAGTATTCAAATATCTGGAACCGGCCCGCATTCAAGGTGATTGCCCGGAAATTCGAAGATCGGATCATAGATGAAGATACTGTAAATACGGTGGTAAAAGAGCTCTACGTACGGGACTACTTTTTCATGCGTACCGACAATATGGTCTTCTGGGGAGAGGAGGGGCGGGAGAATATCGACTTCTTCCTGGGATCCTCGCCCGTGTTGGAGCCCATACTGGAAAGCACCTTTCTCGAACGGCTTGCCGATACTTCTTTCGGCACCGTCGTGGAAGGATCCCATTTCACATCCTATCCAAAGGTCATTTCCGACAGCTCCTTTTACGAACCCGACCACACCGCGCCGTTTGTCGCAAGATTCCAGGGACTGGAACGCCGGATCTACCGCAACCGTAAGAGCGAACGGCTGCTTTCGGCCGAAAGCGTTTATATCCGGGGCAGCTATGTGGATTACCGCAATAACCGGATTGTAATCCCGCCTGCCGGCCTGTGCTACAGCACCCGCAACGCCCGCAATATACGCGCCCTGGCGGGAGAATCCTTTTTCATCCTCGGCGAACGGGCGTTTCTGGCCTCCTTTAAATCGAGCACTTATGTGCGCAGGAACTTCGACCTGGATTTCTGGAAGAATCAGCCCATGGGGGACGGCAACCTCATGTACTGGCAGGACGAACTCCTCGGCATCCGGAATAAGGCGCTGCGGTTCACGCAGCATTTCTACCTGGACGACCGGCCGGGGCTGGAGGTCAGCCTGATGAAATATTCCGGAAATCGGTGGGGCGCCCACTTCTTCCTGGCCCAGGGTCTCGATCGAAACGTTGGAAACCGTTATCTCATGCCGGAGCTTTTCGCCGAAGGCGCCACCTATGTCGTGCCCGAATACGTTGGATCGAATTACGTAAAGATCAGGGAGTTTGCAACCCCGTCCATCGAAGCGATCTCTTTCACCTATGAGAAACCCGAAGAAGCGCTGATAGCCCGTGGAGAACGAATCCCTCTCGGCGATTATATGCTCGAATGCGCATCCATAAACACAGACGCTAAGACGGTGGAACTTGTCCTCAGGGATCGAAACGGGAAGGTTCTTGTTTCCAAAATCCTCGGCCCCCTGAATCAGGCCATGATCGATATTCTTCCCCAACACCAGACGGCCGTTTCCGCCATGCAGTTCCGCTACCGGGACGTCCAGGCCGAACTCGATATACAGGAGCCGTTTGAGGGGAATAAAGCGCGCCTTCATCTCTTTACGGAGGTTCAGGAACTGGAAAGAGGCGCCCCCTTCCCTTTTGATCCCCGATTCATGGTCCGGCCGGACGTATGCGGGCACTGCTACCAGGTCAATGAAGTGCTCCTGGACAATCCCGATCCCATCATACTGGATAGAAACAATCTGACTTATGAAGGACCCATGGGGATAGACGGAAAACCGCTCTTTCGTATTTTCGTGGATGATTTTGACGGTGAAATGATCCATGCCTGGCACATTGAATCCGGCGAAGGCGAGGAGTTGGTAAAAACGGACAACCTCGCCTTCAGGCCCAGGAAAAACCTGGACGTCCTTCTGGGGGTAAACGGCACGACCGAAGGATTCCTGCGCCTGTCGATGCTGCCCAGGCTGGGATTTATGGAATACTGGCGCACCAGCGCCAGCGCTCCGGAGGACAAGCTGTCCGGGTCGGTAAATACAGGCGGATCGGCGCATATCCGGAGGTAGGGGCGAACCTTCCGCCTTCGCTCTTCGAGCTTCGGCGGACAAGTTGTGTTCGCCCTCGGAACATCCATTAATCAGACTAAGGTTTTTCTATTGCGCCTTAATTTGAACCCTGAACGGTAAACCTTGAACGGTGAGCATATGGCCGCTTCGGCGACAACGAATTACGATCTGACCAGAAAATCATTTCTGAGTTCTCTTTACAGCTTCAGGGCCGTTCTGCCGGGCCTCCTGGCAATGCTTTATATCGCCGTTTTCAGCAATAATCTCCCCGGGGTACCCAATCCGTTTACACTCGAAAACCTTTTTTACTGGCTGGACGGCGTGATCGGTCCCCTGAACCACCAGCCGTTTTTCCAGATCCTTAATTCCAACTTTGTCTGGAATCCCCTGCTGCTGGGATTCATTATCGGCAACCTCCTCGGAGTACCGGACTGCTGGAAGCGCGGGCTCAGCACCATCCATGTGCTGATGCCTTTGGGCATCCTGATGCTGGCCCCCCATTTCATTGTCGGTCATGCATTCAAACTCGGTTTCCGGCCCATTGCCCTGTGTGCGGGATTCATGTTCCTGACCGCCACGGCAACGCTGCTGCTGGCCAGGCTGTTCAAAGTGGACGACCGGCACGCTTCCATTATCGCCGGCGGCCTGTCAACCGGCGATCCGCATGCCGGTATTATCCTCATGCCGCTGATTAAGGCCAAAGGCGGCCAGGTTCTGAACGCATCGATCGGGGTCATAGGATTCGGTATTATTGCCATGCTGCTGCTTCCATGGATGGCCGGTTTTTTGGACCTTCCGCAAAAATATCTCGGCCTCGCCTCCGTCATCGGTGTCGGCAACGGGCACCAGGCTCTGTATGCAGCTTACGAAAGCGGCTATGAAGCCGGACGATACGCCCTCTGGTTCGATATAGGCCGCCACGTAATCATGCCGGCAGGTTTTCTTTATATTTTCATCGCAATGTTCATCCGCAAACTGCGTCGACCGGACGATCCCGATGTCCAGGCCACCAGGGGAATCGACAAATTCCCCTTATGGCTGGGAGTGTTCATTTTCGCCTGGATTCTGGCGTGCCTGCACCTGTTCAGGGAGCCGGCCCAGCATGCCGTTTTCAACATGGTAAAGTGGGATTTTTCACTGGCTGCGGCCGCACTCGGCCTGAGCCTTTCATTCAGGGACATTGCCGCCGTCGGAGTCAGGGGATTCGTTTTGACAATCGCTACCGGAGTATTGCGGATCGTACTGCTCCTGGCGGCTATAATAGTCTGTATCAAAGCCGGTCTTTTGCCGATTTAGGAGAGAATACATGGGCGGGAAGTCCCAAAGGGTGGACGATCAGGGGTTCGATTACATGGCCAATTCGGGCCGGGAAGCGAAAGACCGGGATATGTGCGGCATGCTTCTGGCCATAATCATCATGGCTTTTTTAACCCTGTCGCAATACCTGGGCTGGTATTAAATCAGAGTATCAACCCTGAACCCTGAACGGCGAACAGGTGTCTGTTATGTTTATGACCATTGTTTTCATATTTTTAATGATCCTGCTGATTCTGACGGGCGGTGCGGCCATACACCTCGGACTGTTTAAGGCACATCGTCCTGAAACGGGATTCGGTAAAAAAGTTTTCGGCGGGATTGTAGCGTACGTAATTTCCACTCTGGTCTGGCTGGCACTATACAGCTATCATTATCTTGGATGGTAAAAGGAGTCTGAAATGCAGGTAAAGAAAATCGCAGGTTGCCTCGTAATATTATGTCTGTTCTTCGCCGTGGCAGGCGGAGCTTTTGCCGAAAACGAGGACAAGCTCAACCTGAACGCGGCAACCGTTGAGGAACTGGCTAAAATCCCCGGCCTGAATCCGGATCTGGCGGCAAAAATTATCGAGCTTCGGGAAGAAAACGGCGAGTATATCGATATGGAAGAACTCCTCGACATTCCGGGCATCGACAACAAACTATTACGCCAGCTTAAAAAACACCTGTTCATCGAATCCGTCGATGACTGTAATTGTTAAAGGAGAAGATCCATGTCCGGTTTGAGGCTAACCGCTTTCTTTTGTGCAGTTCTTTTAATCCTGGCCTGGGGATCCGCCGCGCGCGGGGAATTATTCGGGGACTACATGAGCTACACAGCCTGTGAAATGTGCCACTCCGACAAAGCGGCAGGATGGAAAACGACGGCACATGCCCGGGCCTTTGAAGACCTGAAGAAGCAGGGAGAGGAAAAACAGGAAAACCCGGGTTGTATTCAATGCCACGTGGTCGCCTATGAAAAAGACGGTGGATTTATCGATATGGAGCTGACCCCCGAACTCATCGGCGTCCAGTGCGAGTGCTGCCACGGTCCCGGGAAAAAACATACGGAAACTTTCAGCGCCGAGAATATTATAGGCAAGCCCGGCGAGGATGTTTGCCGCGCATGTCACACCGAAGGGCAGGACAAGAATTTTGATTATGAGAAAAAATCCAAATTGGTTCACGGCGAATAAAACAATGAAGCAGTGTTTTACAGCAGCTTTTCTGGGGATTGTTATGCTGGCGGCTGCCGCCCCGGCGGCGGATCTCGGGTTGAGTGCATCCACAATCGATTACGGTACCGTCAGGGAAGGGCCGCCCGTAATCAAAACGGTCATCCTTACCAATAACGGAACAGAGACTCTTACAATCGCCAACGCCTCCGCCAGCTGAGCCTGCACCGATGTTGCGCTCGGGAAGCGCAGCCTGGCACCCGGGGAAAGCACGGAACTGGTCATTCATTACAAAACCTTCAAGTACCCGGGCAAATTCGACAAGTCGGTCAGCGTATTCACAGGGCCGGACGGAAAGGACGAAACCATCATACGACTGACAGGCACGGTGGATCCCATTCCCATGGGCGTTCTCAGGATGGAGCCGCGCAAGACCGACGTCGGAGAACTGGAATTAGACAAAGTAAACGAAGTTCGGATTGTTCTCGCAAACGACGGGGATGCTCCCCTTACAGTATCCCGAGTCGTTTCCAGGAAATCCGAAACGGAATACTTCGTTGCGGGAGAAGCCGGGGGGATCGAAATCGCGCCGGGGCGGATGCACACAATGAAACTCGCCGTGCAGCCCGACAAACCGGGAAGATACCTGGAAAGAATCGATATTTATTCCGATGCCCGGAACGATATCGGAAAAGGCTACAGCGGCCTCCTGTCCGGAACCGTTATCGAATAAAAATCACCGCAGAGCCCTTGGAGTAACCACATTAAAAGTTGAACCGCGAAGACCGCGAAGACCGCAAAGAAAATTCTATTTGTAGGCTTCCTGGTTATCGTTTTTGCCGGATCATGCGCTGGATTCCATGCTTGATGCGCGTGACCTTCCAGTTCATGAACAACTTCTTCTCTATCCATCACTCTATCTAACGCAACGGCCTCTAAATGAGCGACATATTTTTTCTTTGAGGTCTTTGAGGTCTTCGTGGTTCAAAATACAAAGCCCAACCAGAATCATGGTTCAATAGAACCTGATTTGACCGGAATTTGTAACCACAAGTTACTGCTCAGATTTTATCCTTTATTTATAAGTATTTCCGGAATCGGTGCCCGAATTTTCTCCCAAACCGGTCGGGTGCTGCCGCCTTGGTCTGGCATTGATATAATGAAGGCATCCACACTCCAAATATTACCGCTTTGGCGGGACTTTTTTCTTGGCCGGCGGCTTCACATCGGTTTTATACAGCTTGTAAAATTCCGGGCATTCTTTCGCCGGCGGCGTTCGCTTGCTGAGGTCCTTGTCCTTGAGCCCGGGGTAGTCCTTACCATAGCGGTACGCCCGGTGAATCATATTGAAAGCGAATCCGCTCCCTCCCAGGAAACAGCGAATGTCGTCCTGCCCTACAAACGGACTCACATAGTCCCAGACGACTTCCTTGTCCTCGGTCACTTCAAACAGGTGCCCGCTGTTTGAAGACGTAATGAAAGTGTTCCCATTGGGCAGCCGCTGCGCCCCTCCCTGCCGCGCCGTATAGAAGCTGTTGGAGGAGGGGGCGGTATACTCCCATACTATACTGCCGGTTCTGGCATCCACTTCGATAACAGCAGACCGGTTTCCTTCCGGGCGTTCCGATCCATTGTCGAAAATCAGGAACCGGTTTCTTCCGAGATACGTGGCGTTGTGGTTGCCGAACATTTTCTGATCGCCGTTATCGAGCCATGAAGGGGCCTCACCCTGTCCATAGGCGCTCGGATTCCCCCATCTATACACCATCTTTCCGGTCTTGTGATCGATAATATAAAACTCGCTGAAATTCCGGGAATTCAGAAGAACCTGGTCGGTCTCCGGTAAATATTCCACCGCATTGAAATGGGTCCAGTCGAAAATGCCCGAACTGTTCATCACATTGGGAAGCGTGTAATTGATGTCGAATTGATAGGGCCCGGGCCCTACATGATCCCAGACGTGCCACTCCCAGACCGTTTCTCCGGCCGGATTCACTTCGCGGACAAAGTCGACCCAGAAATCGTTTTGAAAATTTCCGGTGAAACCGGGGCCGGTGACCGGGATTTTCCGGGAATCCCGGCCTTTTTCGATGAACTCATCGATACTTTTGCGCTCAACGGCCATCAGCATCGTATTGCCGTTCGGCAACCGGGTGAAGGTGTGATGCTGGACTGCATTCGGAGTCAGCAACTTGTATTCCCAGACTACATTTCCATCCCAGTCGATCTCCTGAACGAGCCCGGCGGCGCCTCCGATTGGAGCGGGCGCTCCCTGCAACGTGGCGCCCCGAAGGAGATTGCCGTTTTCAAGCAGCTTCGCGTGGCTGCCGGGCGTATACTCCGTCTCCCATTTATGGACGACAAACCCTTCCACGTCTATCAGGTAAACGGTCCTGCTTCCCATCGGAGAAATCAGGGTGTACCCTCCGTAGGAATTTTCCTTGTCGTATAAAAGAACGCCCGTCGGGCCGACGATGGCCTCATAGGCCGGCAAAAATGCAATGCCCGCAACCATCGCAATCCATGCAACGAAGACAACGCACACTCTTGATTTCATATCCTCATCCTCATATTCGGGTCGGAAATAATAATGAAATTACCTAAATACTTTTCACTGAATTAACTCGACGACACTTCCGATTCTACACTCCGTTTCCAGGATTGGAATCGTTTTATTGCACTGCTTTATGATCCGCGGAATCCGGAACCGGAATTCGCATAAGATCGCGGCCTACAATTATTTTTCCGCGAAACGCTTTCCCGGCTTCTTCCAGAAAAATCTTCTCCGGGGCGTTTCCCGGTATCAGATGGGTCAATACCAGTATTTTAGCGTTTGCCTTTTCCGCCGTCTCCCCCGCTTCCCTTGCGCTCGAGTGATAATCGTAGATTGTCCAGGGATGCGATTCGTCTCCGGGAGAAGTTGCATTCCCGTTAACATAAGCCTCGTGAACAAGGATATCGGCATTCCGGGCAAAGCGATCCAGATTGGGATTCGGTCGGGTATCCCCGGTAATGACAATGCTGTTCGGCCCTGCATCGAAGCGGAAACCGAAAGCGGGTTCCACGGGATGATGATTCACCGCGAAAGCCGTGATGCGCACTGCATCCGGCATGTTAAGGACAGTGCCCTCCTTTAGCGCGCGGGCAATGATTTCTGCTCCTTCGGAGGGAAGCTTTTCCGTCAGATCCCTTCGTATATGAATATCGGATTCATAGAATTGCAGAATCCCATCCGCGACTTTCCGAATCCCTTTTGGGCCGTACAGATTGAAAGGCCTGCCGCTTCCGAATTGCCAGGTTGAGTGAAACAGATCGGGCAGTCCGTCAATATGGTCCGAGTGCAGGTGCGTGATAAATACCGACTGAATGGAATCCCAGGATATGCCCGTAGCGGCCAGTCTCATGACCGCACCCCGACCGGCATCCACGATGAATACCCTTCCGCCAACCACAACGGCACAGGACGGTCCCGCCCGATCGGCACTCGGATAAGGGTACCCCGTCCCCAGAAGAATCAACTCCATGACCGGATCCTGCTGCGCCCACACGGGCGGCAACAACAGCAGGCATACAATCATTCCGACGCCTATATTTCCGAATCGATCCATGCCGTGTTCCCTTATATCCCCGGATAGCGGCCCCTATTGTCTCATGGACGACAGTACAGCCGCATCGATAATACGCAATAATTTTCAAAAAGAAGAATCCCCGATAGTGTATTATTGCCGACGTAAGGGTTAATTATCAAATTTACAATGACAGGACGTGAGGAAACATGGACGGATCAAAAATCGACAGATCCCCTAATTTAATCGTCATCGCAGCCTGCCTGGTTATCGTTATCGCGGGTCTTCGTGCCGCTACGAGCATCATCGTTCCGTTTCTGATATCGGTTTTCGTCGCCGTCGTCAGCCTTCCCCTGCAGAACTGGCTGATCGCCCGAAAAGTGCCCGTCAGCCTGGCGATATTTCTAACGCTGACCGCGGACGTACTGGTCCTCGTCGGATTCGGATTTCTGGTCGGAGGCCAGGTGCAGGGATTTGCAAACGAAGTGGACGAATACCAGAAAAGGCTGGACGGCCTGGTCAAGTCCATGGATCAATATCTGGATCCTCTTGGTTTCGATATATCGAGCGCGGGTATAATTACCTTTCTGAAGGAAAACGTTCTCGATATTTTCAAAAACGCCCTGCTGAGAGGCTATTCCCTGGTATCCAACTTCGTACTCATTCTTCTTACAATTTTATTCGTACTGTTTGAAGCATCCGGATTCGCGGCCAAACTTGACCGCGCGATCGGCTACCCCACACATAATACGATACGCCTTGACAAGATAAAAAAGGACATCCAGCAATATCTCCTGGTTAAAACCCTGGTCAGCCTGGCAACCGGCCTGCTTGTAGGGATATCCCTGGCGCTGATGGGCCTGGACTTTCCGGTCCTCTGGGGATTGCTGGCCTTCCTGCTGAACTATATTCCAAGCCTCGGTTCCATTATAGCCGCGGTACCGCCGGTTCTGCTGGCCATCATCCAGTTCGGTTCCGGGCGCGCCATAGGCGTTGCAGCGGTATTTTTAGTTATCAACGTCCTGGTCGGCAATCTTATCGAACCACACCTGATGGGGCGCCGGCTGGGCCTGTCGGCCCTGGTGGTTTTCCTTTCCTTGGTTTTCTGGGGCTGGGTCTGGGGTCCGGTCGGAATGATACTGTCCGTACCGCTGACGATGATCATAAAAATCATGCTGGAGAATACCCGCGACCTGCGATGGATCGCGGTCATGCTGGGTTCCGGCAAGGAGCAGCATCCGGAAAGCAAATAAATACCTCAGAAGCCGGAAGTCAGCCCTGCGTCCGGCAACGCCGGATTGAATATCCTGTGACTCCGGGTGAGTTTTCGGGGTCGGAGTCGGAGTCGGTATCGGAATCGGTTTTTAAAAGCTCGACCCTGATACCGATTCCGACCCCGACACCGATGGATTCCCGGCACAGCTTTTCGCTTCGAAAAGAGTCACCGGCCGGAAGTCAGAACCCTGAACGGTCCTTTTATCAGCTCGCCTTCTCCTCCTGGTACATATGGATATCCCGTTGAGGGAACGGAATAGAGATGCCTTCAGCATCAAACGTCAATTTGACCTTTTCGGTCACGTCAAAATAAACAGCCCAATAGTCCGCGGTTTTCACCCAGGGACGCACCACGAAATTGATGGAGCTGTCGCCGAGCTCCGACACGGCGACCGTCGGCGCCGGATCTTTCAGAATGCGCTCGTCCTCGCCGATAATTCTTTCCAGCGTGGCCTTGGCTTTTTTGATATCGTCATCGTACCCGATACCGAATACCATATCGATTCTCCTCTGCTCCATCGCAGAGTAGTTCGTAATATTATCCCCAGTCAGCTTGCTGTTTGGAATTATGACTTTTTTATTATCCGGCGTTTTGAAAATAGTATTGAAAATCTGTACGGCATCTACCGTGCCGGCAGATCCGCCGCCTTCGACATAATCACCTACCTTAAAAGGTTTGAAAATGATGAGCATTACACCGGCGGCAAAATTTGCAAGGGTTCCCTGGAGGGCGAAGCCGACGGCCAGTCCCGCAGCGCCGATAATGGCCACAAATGAATTCGTTTCCACTCCGAGCTGTCGGATCGCGGCTATGACGACAAACGTCATGAGCCCTATCCGGGTTAAGCTGACCAGAAACTTCGTCAGGGTATCCTCGGCTTTTCTTTTTACCATCTGGCGCTGGATGACACCCGCAATAATTCCAACGAGAATTCGCCCGACAATCAGGATTACTACCGCGGCTATTATGTTAAATCCGGAAGTCTGAACCGTATTCCAGACTTTCTCCATATCCATATATTCTTCCATCTTTTCCTCCCATTCACTTTTCGAATGCCTGAATTGCGATAACAGCTTAAAAGTAAATTCCTCGAATGCGCCAAGTATGTAGAACTTGATTCACGAAAATCAATCTTCTTTTAGTGCCGACTAAACCCACGGCCTCCAGCCGTGCGACCCTGGGAGGCTCAGCCGTTCCGGCGAACGTTGATGGCAGGAGTGCATCGGGCTCGGGGTCGGGATCGCTATCGGCACAGGGATCTGCATATAGTCTTGAAAACACAGATTCTCTACTTTGCGATCGATTCCGATTCCGACCCCGAGCCCCGCTTTTCGGGGCAAGCCAAAGCCACGCCTTCCAGGTGGTCGATTACATGAGTGTAAGATGAACCGGAAGGAATTAAAGAATAGACAAAGTGCAGAAGATAGACGGATTGAGAATATTATGTTTTTTTACACCCTTGCACCCCGGCAAGTTATTTTTTCATTCGACAGTGGATAATCCCGATCAATGCGAGGGGTAATGCACCCGTTCGGTTCGATCCAGGTGCCCCACACTGGAGTAGGCACCGACTTTGTCGGAATAGAGATCGATCGGAGCAGACATCGTTTTAAACCGTTTCAGAATTCGCAGCCATTTTTTCACCTGGCTGAATACCAGGAACTCCTGCTGGACTCTCGTCCTGGCGTTGCACGACCAGAGATTCAGTTCACCGTCTGCAGAGATCACGTCTCCAAGCACCTGCGCCACTTCCGCGGGATCTTCGGGGCAGCGCACAACCCGGCCGTGAATTCGATCCTCGATTTGCTGGCGCAGCCCACAGGCGGAGGAACCGACTACGGGAGTTCCTTTCCACATGGCTTCCGTCAAAGTAAGTCCGAAACCTTCACGAATGGAATTCTGCACCACGATGCTTGAAACGGTCTGTATGGCATTGACCATAAGAGCATTATTCTTTCGCGAACTCATCGGCAGGGTCAACAGCGCCACGTCTTTCTGTATGGCTGGATCCAACCGGGTATAGGTTGCGCAGAGGTCGTTCAGAACTTCGCACCCTTCCGGATCGTCCTGGATGGAGGCCGGGTCGGGCCCGACCATGATAAGCCGCAGCATTTCCGCCCGGCACCGGTAACGTTCATCTCCGGAATTTGATTCTCCGTTGAGCCCCTCCTTTATCCTGATAAAGCCTTCAAGAAGAGGTTTCCAGCCCTTAAGCCTGTCCCAACGGGATATCTGGGTGATTGTGGGACGATAGAGGAACCCGATCCTGTCCGGGGAATCCGCCGGCCCGAAAGTGCCGTCCGGTTGAAGACGCTGAGCAGGTTCCGGAAAAGGATCGGCAAGATTGGGATTGGCCAGTCTGCCCAGTCCGGCATTGCACAGGATCGAGGTCAATTCCTCCGCACGGATGGTCCGATTTTTGTAACTCAGCGGATCGATTGCCGGATAAATAATGGACGCCCGATCCCTGACATAGTCCGGAACATATTCGTCGGCGGAAAAAATATTGTGATCGAAAACCTGGATATAGGGTTTTAGAAACTCCCAAGCCGCTTCAGTGGAGGGGTGTTTTTCATCCAGCCCAATATGGCAACGCCAGACCGCCGGCAGATTCAGCTGCTTTTTCAACTTCGCTCCCATGGCCAGGGGCTGGGGGTCATGAATGACCAGCAGGTCATCCGGAGCCAAAATATTCCGAAGTGCATCCACGTTCGATTCGCCGGTGTATTCAAAAAGCCTCCGGTCCTCATCCTTGAATTGGCAGTTTCCTCCCCCGTCTCCGTGAATCATATTATGAAGCCGTTTCGTTAGGCGAAAAAATGCCGGATCGTCGGAGCCCATTACGGCCCAACGCGTTTTAATCCCAAGTTCCTTGAGAATTCCCATCATCTTCGGCAGCATTTCCGCCACGCCTCCGCCCTGGCTGGTGGAGTTCACCATAAGAATGGAACGCCCGTTGATATGGCGGCGCACTTCGGCCGCTTCATTGCGCAGATCCCGCACCGCGGAAGCCAGGTGGGAATGGGCACCGTAATCTTCAAGAGTGGTCGTTTCTTTGGGTTCGACTAGTGTGATCATAAACGCCGCCTTAATCTTTTCTTTAATCCAATGGATTCTTCGGTTGCCGTGAACGCAAACATCCCCCCTTCGTTCCACCGCCTGAAGATGTTTGCTGAGCACTATCAATATTTATCGGCAAAAAATCCTTTAATTTAGCTGTAATTTCCCCAAAATTCTGAATATTTGCGGTAGCCCTTTCATTTCAAGTCCGCCACCGCCGTAAGATGCGGTAGCTGTTCGCCCTTACAATAAAAAATGCGAATTTTTTCCTGCGGCGGGATCAATAAAAACATCCCAGCTTTTCTGTTAATATAAAAAAGCCATGGAACAGTCCCACTTTCTCAAAGACCTCGTCATCGTTTACGTCCTCGGGGCTTTCGTTGTCTTTTTCTTCCAGAAGCTGCGCCAGTCGAATATCGTCGGATTTCTTGTCACCGGCATACTGGTGGGACCATACGGCTTCAGCCTCGTAAGCGATACGAAGAGCGTCCATATTCTTGCCGAGATCGGCGTCATGCTGCTCCTCTTTTCCCTTGGACTTGAGTTTTCATTCAGAAAGCTGATGCAGCTCCGCAATGTCGTATTCGGAACGGGGTCGGTTCAAGTGGCAACTACGACCCTGCTCGTAGTCGGGATTGCATCACTTGCAGGAGTGAACATTCGAACCGCAGTCTTTTTCGGATTTCTGGCCGCTTTAAGCAGCACCGCCATCGTCGTTAAAATGCTTATCGAACGGGGCGAAACCGATGCGATTCACGGGAAAGTGGCCCTCGGCATACTGATATTTCAGGACCTCTGTGTTGTCCCGATGATCGTACTGGTGCCGCTCCTGGCGGAGCCGGGTTCCATCTGGCTGCCACTGGGGGTAGCCCTGGGCAAAGCTGCCGCAGTCATTGTCCTGGTCGTACTGCTGGCCCGCTATGCCTTCCCGTGGTTTCTGTACCACATCGTCGGCACGCGCAGCAAAGAGCTTTTCATTATCGCCACTCTTTGTATTCTGCTCGGGATGTCCTGGGCGCTCTCCCTTTTCGGTTTTTCCCTCGCCCTGGGTGCATTTCTGGCCGGATTGACCGTATCGGAATCCGAATACAGCCATCAGATATTCGCCGATATCCGCCCTTTCCGGGACGGTTTGAACAGCCTGTTTTTCATCTCCATCGGCATGCTGGTGGACATCCGCTTCATACTGGAAAATGCAGGCTTTCTGGTTCTCCTTGTTCTGGGTATAGCCATAGGCAAGGCGATCCTTACCACTCTGGCCGTTACCATTACACGCCTGCCGTTAAGGATCGGAATCCTGGTCGGATTGTCTCTCGCTCAAATAGGCGAATTTTCCTTCATACTGCTGGAAACAGGGATCCGGAACGACCTGGTGGGAAGGATCTGGTACCAGAGAATCCTGTCCGCTGCCGTAGTTACGATGATTTTGACTCCGCTGTTTTTCTGGATCTCGCAAAGAATAATGGCGAACAACCGCCTGTACGCTCTAATCAAGAGATTCGGAAAAAACAGGAGTATCGCCGAACTGGATGCTCAGTCCAGCGCCATGCAGGATCATGTCATCATTTGCGGGTTCGGAATTACCGGGCAGAATATTGCCGGCATACTGAAAGCAAACAGGATTCCCTACCTCATACTGGAACTGAATGCCCGGACCATGCGGGAGCAGAAACTGAAGGGCCAGCCGATTTTCTACGGGGATTGTACGGACGCAAGTATCCTGCTGCATGCCGGGATTATGAAGGCGCGCGTGATCCTGATCGCCCTTTCCGACCCTGCCGCAACCCGGGCGGCGGTTCAAACCTCGAGGTCCCTCAACCAGGAAATCGTCATCCTGGCACGAAATAAATATCTGGCCGAAATAGACGAACTGTGCAACCTCGGTGCATCCGAAGTCATTTCGGAAGAATTCGAAGCTTCCATTGAACTGCTCGCCCGGATCCTCAGGGTGTATCACATGCCGAGGCAGGCTGTCGCCCAGGAAATCAAGAGCATCCGCGACGAAAGGTATCGAATCTTCCGACACCTAGATACGACCATCCCACGACTGCGCCTAAGCACCAACCTGGATGTATACACGGAAACACACCGGATTGAAGCCCATTCTCCCCTTTGCGGCCTTACGATTTCAGAAAGCGAACTGCGGCAAAAAACGGGCGCCCTGATACTGGGGATTGTCCGCGAAAAGGACACATTGAATAATCCGCATCCGGCAGTCACGCTTGAAGCCGGGAATCTGCTCATCATGAGCGGAACCAAGGATCAACTGAAAAAAGCCATCGATCTCCTAAGGGGCGACGCAAAAATAACTTCACATTTTGGTTTGCCATTCATACATTAGAATAGTATAGGTATACGGTATAGTAAAATGCAT
>JAFGTD010000277.1 GCA_016934295.1 Acidobacteriota bacterium | reverse complement strand
TCCGATACCGACTCCGACCCCGATTCCTGGAACTGTCCAACTTTTCCTGCCACCCCGGCAGAGCCGAGGGATCTCCCTGAAGATTAGAACGTTCAACGTTCAAGGTCTGTACGCGCAATAAAGAGAATTTTCTAGAGTTTGGAAAAGCAGAGAGGATTTCAATTTGGAGTTTATTTAAAGATACGACGGGGACATGGAGTCCGGGGCGAGTAATAATTTGAACGGGAACGGAGGACATTGTTGACGGACAGACAAACCCCAGCGACTCCGCATTCTTTATACGGAGTTTGCGGCTTCCGAACAATGCTCTCATACAAATACCGATGTGTAAGGCAAAATTCTACCCGGGCAAAGGATAGACAAGTTCAGTTGCCGGAAATACCCCTGCCGATGCCTGAATGAAATCCCAGTGTTATTCCGGGGAGGTAAAGGCGGAGCCCCCCCTTTCCGAAAGCTCCGCCTTCAGTCCACCACTGAAGAATTCCAGGTTTGGGTGAGGTATTAAGCGCCCTGCATCAGGCCGAGAATCATCTGTTTGGATGCATTCGCCTGCGATAGGGCCGCTATCCCGGTTTGAGACAGGATCTGGTACTTGGTGAGGTTCGAGATCTCCTCCGCCATGTTCGCATCCCGAATCGTCGATTCCGCCGACTGCGTATTCAGGGATTGGTTTTCCATAACGGAAACGGCCGATTGCAGGCGGTTCAGCCCTGCACCGAGCTCGCCCCTCATGGAAGCAACGGCAATCAGGGCATCCCTGATAACAGACATGGAAGCGGCGGCTCCGGACTGGGTCGTAAGATCGATAGTGGACAGGTCCTGGCCTCCAAGGTCCGTGACGGTTTCCCCGGATGTCGTGATGGTACTGATGGTGACCGCTATGGAACTGGAGCCGAAGATGTCGCCTACATAGACACTCAGGTCGCCGTTGATTCCGGTGGCCGTGAATAACTGAACCCCGTTGAAATTGGTCTGGGTCGCGATTCTGGCGATTTCAGCCTGGATCTCAGTCCATTCCATGTTGAGCGATTGGCGACCGTTGTCGTCCACCGTTTCCGTAGCGGCTTCTTCCGCGAGCGTAATCGTCCGCGTCAGAATGTTTGTCATTTCTCCCAGAGCGCTGTCGGCGATCTGCCCGACGCTGATACAGTCGTTGGCATTGCGAACGGACTGATCGAGGGCGCGAACGTTCGCTCTCAACGTATCCGCAATCATCAGGCCGGCGGCATCGTCCGCACCGCTGTTGATGCGTTTGCCTGAAGAGAGCCTGCTGATGGTTTTTGTGAGATTATTACTGGTGATTCCCAGTTTGTTCTGGGCGTAAAGAGCTGCGATGTTGTTAAGGATGCTGAAGTTCCCCATGATGAATTCCTCCGTGAATTCTTCGGGAGTTGATTTGTTTTTCCTACGGGTGGTCTTTCAGGCATCCTTGCCCAACACCTGCAGGAATTCAGTGGCGTGAAAAACGATCGGTTTTAATTTTCCGATCATTTACAACTTCCGCGATTCATATCGTCGGTTTCCTCAAACAAGTTTAGCCCCAAAATAAAATTTATTTTTCTCGAATTGGCACTCAAGTTGCTTAAACGATCTACGGACGAAAAAATCGTTTCGTTATCAACGAGGTGTCTATGACCAGGTTCTATGTGAATGAAAGGGAAATTATTCCACCTCCGGGGATAAAGTCTTTTGAGGAAATTCTAAGGCATGTGGACGGGAATCAGCTCCCGCCTAATTCTGTTGTCAGGCTGGTTAGTATCGACGGGAACCCCATAATACAGGACGACCTGTCAAAGAATCCGGCTGCGTTAATCAAGCAGATGGAAAGCGGGGAGAAAGTGGAAATTATAACCGGTACTGTTGATGAAATCGTACGCGATTCCCTCGCAGAGGCGTTTGCGTATCTGGATCGTGCCGAAGAGGGAATCCCCGCCCTGGCACAGAACTTCCAGGCGAATCCCGGGCCGGAATCTTTTGAAGGTCTTCGTCAGTTATACGAAGGCTTTTACTGGGTTAACGTTCTTTTAAGCAAGCTTTCCGACAAATATAAAATCGTCTTGGATGAGGTGATCGTACAGGGTGTGCCTGCAGGAGAGCATAACAAGAAATTTATTTCGGTCCTGAAGCAGTTGATGGATTCTCAGGAAAATGGGGACATGGTCCTGATTTCCGATCTTCTCGAATATGAAATTGCACCGATGGTTCCACTATGGAAGGAAATGTTTCAGATCATCTCCGATAGGACCGCGGTAACGCGATAATTTCGGACGGGTGATTCGTCAAAACATGCCGAAAAGTGCCAAAACTCTGACAGTCCCAACCGGTATTTTGTCTGCTATGAACAAATTCTGCCTTTGGATACGCACCGCGTCCGGTCCTCAATTAGGATTCGGACACCTAAGACGCACGATGGTTTTGGCCAGATTCCTTAACGATTGCTGCCTGCCGTTGTTTCTTATAGATCCCACGGATCGATGGAGCCGGGAACAGCTTGCCGATCAAGGCATGGCTTTCGTATACGAACCGATCCATTCAGTCTGGTCCCGCCTGCCTGAACCGAGAGCAATCCTGATCGACACACGTCAAACGGAAGGGCTCGCCGGGTTCATAAATGAAGCAAAAAAAAGGCATCTGACCGTGGTCAGTATTCATGATCTGGGGCTTAATCCGCTGCCGTCCGATATCGTAATCGATGGAAGCATAGCGCCGGATTTATCAAGTTTTCCGGGTCGTCCTACAACCTTTTATAGCGGCACCGCCTATATGATCCTCGATCCGGTGTATCGTCTTCTAAGCCAACAGGACAAACATATCGGCGATAGGATCCGAACGGTCTTTATCAACCTGGGCGGAGGAAATGCAGGCATTTATTTCAAGAAGATTCTGGATGGATTGAAACTATGGAATCGTGAAATCGAAGTCATGGCCGTTTCGGGTTTTTCGCATTGGGGGCAGGAAGATTTTTCGCGAAAAAATTGGGATCCCCTGCATATTAAATGGATTTCGGATCATATAGGTCCCCATTGTTTCCGGGCCGATCTGGCGATTACGGCCGGGGGAATCGCCGCCTATGAGGCTCTTTGCGCCGGAACGCCTCTAATGGCATTGTCTTTCGATCGCTACCAAAAAACTGCGATCCGCGCACTCGCGGACCAGGATGCCTGCATTGATTTGGGTGCGGGCGGGGATCTTAATGTTACCGAATTCCCTGGAATTTTAACCGGCTTTGAATCCAATCAGGTGCATAGACGCTCGTTTTCTCTGAAAGGACGAGCGATTGTCGACGGCGGCGGCCTCGAGCGCGTCGCGCATATTCTCAGGGAAGCTATCGGCGCCCGTTCCGATATATCGCTCCTGGAGGGTGTCGGATGATCAAAGCCCTGATATTCGATCTGGACGATACTCTCTACCGGGAAAAAGACTTCGTGGAGAGCGGATATAAAGCAGTCGCTCTTCACCTTTCCAAAGGCATTGGATGCGATTTTCAACAACTGTATGCCACGATGCTGGACACGCTGCATTCCATGGGCCGGCACAGTGTAATGAATGCCGTGAAAAAAAGGTGCCCCGTCGCTTCCATTGTAATCGAGGATCTGGTTTCAATCTATCGACACCACAGTCCGGAGATCCGGATGTATCCGGGTTACTACGGTCTTTTAAAGGAATTATCCGGCAGTTACCGACTGGGAATTATCACGGACGGCATGCCTGAAGTTCAGGAAAGAAAGATACGGGCTCTTCGGCTGGAAGGATTGATGGACGCTATTATCTATACCTGGAAATTTGGACGTGAAAAGCAAAAACCGCATCCTCATTCCTTTAAATTGATGCTGCAATCCCTGGAAACGGAAGCCGAAAACGCTCTTTTTGTAGGCGATAATCCGACAAAGGATTGCACCGGCGCACACAGGGCAGGCATGAAATACGCACAGATCCGTCCTCCGGTTTCAGGTGGAGAAGACCTGGACTCTGCGTGTAATGAAAGACCGGAGTATGTCATCGACTCGCTGTTTCAATTGCCTCCCATTCTGCAGGAATTGAAATGAAAGAAATGGACATCCTGATAGATCAAAACGTTGTCGGTCTCGGGTCGAAGGTATTTGTCGTCGCCGAGATCGGAATCAATCACAACGGCAATGTAAGTCAAGCCATAAAAATGATAGATGAAGCGGCAGGCTCGGGCGCCGATGCGGTGAAATTTCAGAGCTTTCGCGTGGATAAGCTGCTGATCCCGTCTCAAAACCGTTATGCGCAACAGATGGGCTCCATGGAATCCGCCTATCAGATGTTGCGCCGATGCGAGTTGAGCTGGGAAGACCAGGAAAAACTTAAGAAACATGCGGATGAGAAGAATATTTTATTCCTTTCTACGCCCTTCGATGAAGAAACCGTTGATTTCCTGGATTCACTCGGCGTGCCCGCATATAAAATCGCGTCTTCGGATATAACGCACGTCCCTCTTTTGCGCCATGTTGCATCCAAGGGGAAACCAATTTTTATGTCCACCGGGATGTCGTTTTTAAGCGAGGTGGGGGATGCGCTGCAGGTTCTACGGTCTTCGGGAGCAAAAGAGATTCTGCTGATGCACTGTGTCTCCGCCTATCCGACCCCGCCTCAAAATATGAATTTGCGTTCGCTCGAGACTCTGCAATCCCATTTCGAACTTCCCGTTGGCCTCTCGGATCACAGTGAAGGAATCCTGATGCCGCTGATTGCGGTGGCGCTCGGAGCCGTGGTTATAGAAAAACATTTTACGCTCGATAAGAATGCGTCCGGGGCCGATCACAAATGCAGCATGGATCCTGAAGATCTCAGACAACTGGTGAAAGGTCTGAGGAATGTGGAAGCCAGCCTGGGCGACGGCAGGAAAAGGCCGTCCGATATTGAAGAAGAGGGGCGACTGCTCGGGCGGCGCAGTATTGTCGCCGCTGTAGATATTCGAATCCATGAAACCATTGCGCCGTGGATGCTTTCTTTCAAGCGTCCCGGCAGCGGTTTGGAACCGCGATATCAAGAAAAAATCACGGGCATGATCGCCCGGAGAAACATCGGCAAAAACACAATTCTGCAGTGGGAGGACCTGGCGCCGCCGGTATCCCCGGAATCCGTTTCTGAAAATAACTTTATGGAGCAGGATGTCGCCGCTTTAAGACAGCATCCTATGAAAAAACGACATGCGTGAAATGAATATATTGATTACAGCAGCCAGCCGACGCGTACGGTTGATCCAGGCATTCGTAAACGCCCTGAAGCGTCTCGGACTGAATGGTAATGTGATTACGACGGATATGAACCGTTACAGCCCGGGACTCTACTTCGGAACGAGGCACTACATTGTGCCTCTTACAACCGACCAACAATATATTCCGATCATCAAATCCATATGCTTTAAGGAACGGATTCAGCTGTTAATTCCCACAATCGATGACGAGCTGCCGCTTTTCGGCCGCTATCGAAACGATTTTAATACTGTGGGCATACGGGTCGCGGTCTCAAACGAGCATACGGGCATGGTCTGCAACGATAAATATGTTACGGCATGCTTGCTGCGGGGAAAAGGCATTCCGTTCGCCGAGTCCTGGCTCCCGGAGGATCTTGAGTTTTCCAAACTGCATTACCCTCTATTTATTAAACCGAGGGAGGGCCGGGGAAGCGTTGGTGCCTATACCGTCCGCGATGAAAAGGACCTGAGGTTTTTCCTGACGTACGTGCAGAACCCGGTCGTACAGGAATATCTTCAGGGTAAGGAATACACCATCGACCTGCTGGCTGATTTCGACGGGAACATAATCAGCGTTGTGCCGCGGGAAAGGATAGTCGTTCGTTCCGGTGTTACCGACCGCGGGCGAACGTTGTTTCACCCGGCGATGATCGATGTAGCCGTTCGAACGGCGGAAGCACTGGATATACGCGGACCCGCCAATATCCAGGTCAAGCTGCACAAGGATACGCCTACGGTGTTTGAAGTGAATCCGCGATTTTCCGGAGGCATTCCCTTAACCATAGCGTCCGGGGCCGATTTTCCGTCATGGCTTATTGAAATGAGCTGCGGAAACAAGGTGGCTCCTCAAATCGGAAAATTCACCGGCAATCTGATTATGACATGTTATGAAACCGCGCTGTTTCTTCAGGACGATACAGCCGGGGAGACGGTGACGGAAGCCGTTCAGGGCTCCTGAGCCTCGATAACGACAGGAATGCGGAACTCCCAGGTGCACAGATGAATTTGGGTGGAAAATCATGAAAACAGTAATCCTTGCAGGAGGCAAGGGAACACGACTTGCTCCCTACACGACCGTCTTTCCTAAACCGCTCGTTCCTATAGGGGATCGTCCCATTCTGGAGATTATTGTCCGTCAACTGGTTCGACAGGGTTTCGGGGATATCCTGTTGTCCGTCGGGCATCTGGGGGAGTTGATCGAAGCCTATTTCCAGAACGGGCACAGGAATATTCCGGGACTGCAGCTCGATTATTACAGGGAATCCAATCCGTTGGGAACCGCCGGTTCTCTTGCGGTTATCCCCGGACTGAAAGATACCTTCCTGGCTATGAATGGAGACATTCTTACGACATTAGATTTCAACAATCTTGTCCGGTATCACCGGGAACAACGTTCCGCGCTGACCATCGCCATGCACAGGAAAGAAGTTCCCATTGATTTGGGTGTGCTGGAAACGGACCCGCTCGGGGAACTGGTCTCCTATCGCGAAAAACCCAGTTACAGTTTCGATGTCAGTATGGGGATCTATGTATATGAGCCCAGCGTCCTGAAGTACATACCGGAGGGCCGTTATATGGACTTTCCGGATCTGGTCAAACTTCTGCTGGAGATGGGAGAAAAAGTCACAGGATACCGTTCGGACGATTACTGGCTGGATATAGGCCGCAGGGAGGATTATGAGCTCGCACAGGTGGATTTCGCTTCCAGAGCAGCAGAATTCCAGGTTGTCTGAATGGCGCGTTCCTCTCGCGGAAACCTGTTTCAGCGAGGAAGAGGTTCGGAGTGTCGCGCGTGTCATACGTTCGGGCTGGTGGACGAACGGTCCCGTGACACAGGCACTGGAACAGGACTGGAAGGACTATCTAAACGTACGTCATGCCATAGCTGTTTCCAGCGGAACTTCGGCATTGCATCTGGCATTTCAGGCGCTTGATCTCCGGCCGGGGGACGAGGTTGTAATACCGTCGCTGAACTTCGTTGCCGCGGCCAATACGGCCCTGCACTTTGGAGCGATTCCTCGCTTTGCGGATGTAGCGTCCGTATCGACACCGCTCGTTTCCGAGGAAACAGTTAAATGCGCCATTAATGAAAACACGCGAGGCATCGTCGTCATGCACTATGGCGGCTATCCCTGTGCGATGGACGCTATTGTGGAACTCGCACGGAAACATGGTCTCTGGATTGTCGAAGATGCCGCGCATGCGCCGGGAGCAGCTTTTGACGGCGTGCCGTGCGGTAAATGGGGCGACGTTGGATGTTTCAGTTTCTTCGGAAACAAGAACATATCCTGCGGGGAAGGCGGACTCATCGTTACCGAGCGTGATGATGTTGCCCGGAAACTTTTGCCGCTTCGATCTCACGGAATGAGCACTTTAACCTGGGATCGGTACCAGGGGCACAATTTTTCCTATGACGTTGCCATGCCGGGATTTAATTTCCGAATGGATGACATACGATCCGCCCTTCTGCGCATCCAGCTGCAGTCATTGGATACCTTCAACGATCTGCGCCGGGAACGTGTGGCCTGGTATCGCAGGTTGCTGGGCAGGGACCCGCGCTGGATCATTCCTTTTGAAGAATTCGAAGGGAGATCCTCCTGCCACCTGTTTACCGTCGTACTGGCGAATAATGTATCCCGGGACGCGGTCATGTCTTTTTTGAAGTCGAAGCGGATCCAGACCAGCATACATTATCCGCCCACTCACCAGATGTCCCATTACCGGGGAATGAAAACGCCCCGGGACAACTTACCCATAACGGAAGACATCGGTCGGCGTATCATGACGCTGCCTCTTTTCCCCGGGATGACATACGAACAGGTGAAAATGGTTTGTTCCTCTTTTCATAAGGCGGTTGACGAGGCATGCGGGCGTGTTGAAACAAGAAAGATGGCATAGGACGAACTCGGACGCGAAAAGACCGGAATGGGGAACTGTCCTGGCTTTTCTGCAGGCACGCATGGGAAGTACAAGGCTGCCGGGAAAAGTTTTGATGTCCATTCGAGGGCGAACCATTCTCGAAAGGGCCGTCAGGCGATTGCGCGCGGCCCCCGTCGTCGATGACGTAGTCGTTCTGACGACGACAGCGGAAAGGGATGACGCCATTGAACGGGAATCCATCAAATTAGGGGCCGGGGTGTACCGGGGGGCGGAGCTGGATGTTTTAGAAAGGTTTTATGAAGCAACGGAAAGATATAATCCCGACGTCGTCATTCGAGCCACGGCCGACAATCCGTTAATAGATATCGGTTCCATTGGAAGGATCGTACGGGTGCTGCATGCCGACATGCTGGATCTCTGCATGGAACAGGATCTGCCGTATGGCACTGCGACGGAAGCGGTTCGTGCCGAAGCGCTTCGCAGAGTGCACACAACGGCAAGTTTATCCCGACATCGGGAACACGTCACCCTTTACATGAAGGAATATCCGCAGGCATTCCGCATTGCCTATCTGCGCCCGCCGGAATCTTTGTGCCATTCCCGGATACGTCTCACCGTAGATACGATAGAGGATTTTCACTATATGGAACGCCTGATAAGTCAATTGCCTGAAGGGGAGCAGCCTGTTCCGTTGCAGGCATATATCCCGTTGGCCTCTTCCGGTTTCCGCTCGAAAGAGGTCCAAAGTAAAGACTTCAAAAAAGGAATTTCCGGAATCCCCATGCCCCTTCAAGATGCGCCCCCAAGTATGGGAAAGCCGGATGCAACCAAACTATAGAGAAATGCGTATTAACGAATTTACCCGTTTCAGCCGATATATCTCAGGAATGACAGTGCATAAATAAAAGTATGATATTACTTACGAAAATAAACGATGCTCCGATTACGGTTAATTCAGACCTTATTCAGTATATCGAGGAGACCCCCGATACGATAATCACTATGACAAATAGTGAAAAAGTCGTCGTGCGGGAGGGTATGAAGGAAATAATCGAAAAAGTGGTGCGCTATCGCCGGACGATCAGCAGCCTGTTCTTAAAAGAATATGAGCGACAAACCAGCAGCAGATAAAAAATCCATTCTCGATGTGGCATCTCTTATCGGTATTGTCGTGGGCATTGTGGCGATACTGGGAGGGCAGGCCCTGGAAGGCGGCCATATAGGCTCCATCCTGCAGCCTACGGCAGCCCTTATTGTTTTTGGCGGAACTTTCGGGGCATGCCTTTTGCAGTACAGACTTTCTGCCGTGTTAGCCAGTTTTAAAGCCATCGTCAAGGTATTCCTGGATCCCAAAACCAATAACAGGGAAGTCATCCGTGAGATCATTCGTCTTGCAAACAAGGCTCGAAAAGAAGGGGTGATTGCCCTGGAACAGGATGTGCAGCAGATTGAAGATCGCTTTTTGAGAAGAGCCCTGACGATGGCTATGGACGGCATCGAACCCAAGGTTCTGCGCGATACGATGGAGCTGGAAATATCGAACTTAGAAGACGAGGCGGAGGAGCCTATAAAATTCTGGGCGGCCGCAGGAGGGTATTCTCCCACAATCGGTATTCTCGGCGCGGTTCTGGGCCTGATACACGTGATGGAGAATCTCAGCGATCCCAGCAAACTGGGAAGCGGAATCGCCGTGGCATTTGTCGCTACCGTCTATGGCGTCGGATTTGCAAACCTCATCTATTTCCCGTTTTCAGGAAAATTAAAAACGAAGGTGAAATCCCAGCTGGTCACCAAGGAAATTATGCTGGTCGGAGTCATTGGAATCCTGGAAGGTGAAAATCCACGGCTTATTGACGACAAGCTCAGCAGCTATCTTACCCGCAGCGAACAGGAAGAAGCACAAAAGGAAGAAGAGTCGGCCCAGAAGAAAGCCGCTTGATCCTGTAATGGTTATTTCATGGCAAGAAGAAAGAAAGAGGAAGAACCGGAAAACCACGAGCGCTGGCTTGTGTCCTATGCCGATTTTATAACGCTTCTTTTTGCCTTTTTCACCACCCTCTATGCCATATCCACGGTAGATGCCCATAAAATGGGGCAAATGGTCCTGTCCATGCAAAAATCGTTCGATGCAGGCATGTTTGCATCGGGAAGCAGTTTCCTGTCTCTGGACGAGGGGCCGAGCGGTAACGGGGACACTCTATCCAGCGATATTCTCAATAAGATAAAACTTCAGGAAGGCTTTGAGATACGCGAAGCGATCATGACAAAATCGGGAACAGCCGGAAATGTCATCAGCGGCAAGAAGGACATGCGAAGACTGAAAAATTCGATTGATTCGCTTCTCAGTTCAAGCAAATTGAAGGCATCGGTGAGCCTGAAGATGGATTCCCGCGGGCTCGTCCTCAGTCTTGGAGAGGGGGGATTCTTCGATTCGGGATCCGAGATAATCAAACCGGAAGGCAGGATTCTGCTGGATACTCTTGCGACAAGTCTGATTGATCTTGGAAACGATATACGGATTGAGGGCCATGCCGACACCGATCCGATTAAGACCTCTAAATTTGCATCAAACTGGGATTTATCCACGGCACGGGCAACCGAAATCCTGCGATACATGATTGAAAAATTCGGCTTCCAACCGGGATTGTTGTCAGCCGCAGGGTATGGGGAATTCAGGCCGGTGGCCCCTAATGACACTCTTGAAGGAAAAGCGCGCAACCGCCGCGTGGATATCGTTATTTTGGATCCCATGGAGGCAAAGACGGAACCCCGGGGCATTTTGGATACCGCGCAGAATTCGCAGTAGCGGAGTATACGCAACAGGTTTTCCCGCGAACGTGGGAATGCGTTTTACATTTGCGTTTTATAATTCCCAGACAAAGGCGCCGAAATTTTTCCCGACCTTAAATCCTAAACGGCTATACCATTCATAGGCTTTTCCGTTCTCGGGAGTTACAGTGAGGCTGATTCTCTGGAACCCCAGTTTCCTGAACTCTTCCAGCGACCTGTCCATGAGTGCGTTTCCCAGCTTTTTACCCTGATGGGACGGATGAACGGCAATTTGAGGGATCATTCCCACTCCATCCGAAAGCCGGCATCCGATAATGAATCCGCACGGTTCGTTGTTCTCTTCCAGCCCCATAAAAGAAACCTCCGGCATGAATACACCGCAACCGGGATTTTCCAGAATGCTGCGGAGATAACTCTCGCACCCCGAGGCAGTACGATAATCCGCGCATATAACGGCGTCCGTCTGGTTGCGATAGCTTTTTAATAGAATATCCGCGTTCCTTGAAAGCCTGGAAGAATCCCAGCGGACGATTTTTACCGCCGAAGCGGGAGTTCTTTTTAGGAAGCCGGCATTCAGGTCCAAAGACAGATAGCGGCGCGGAAAATACCGGAAGCCGTTTTTGGCGAAAATATCCTTAATATCAATATCGTTGAAAGGCATAATCTGCGCTTCCACCCTTCTTATCCGGGGAGAATCTTTCAGGCCGGAGATAGTCAGCGACAGGAGCTTGTCCGTAATTTCCTGGGAGTGCTCCGTTGCTTTGACATAGATTGCTCCTATGATCCCCTTCGACTTGTTTATCAAAAAGTATGTATAACCGAATGCTTCATTTCCATATACTGCGACATATCCGGGTAAAAGGTTCTGTCTGATGAAGGTAGCCAGGATCCGGCGAATCGGGGAGTAGTCCCATCCCAGGTCGCTCAGCCAGGCTTTTTCTTCCTCATCCATAAGAGAGAAAAGGGTGGAAGGATCTGCATAACTTATTGGTAGGTATTTGAGGTCGAGCATATAAAATCAATACAAGCCTGATTCTGGTATTTTCTGTTCACCGAAGCATAGATAGCTAACCAGGCATCCTTGGGAATTGCAAGAAAAGCTTCGGCAACCTGTGGATCGAATTGCGTGCCTGCCCCGGAACGAATTTCCTCCAGAGCCCTATCAAAAGAAAGAGCCTTTCGATAAGGACGATCGCTCGTCATGGCATCCAGCGTATCCACTACGGCAAATATTCTGGCTCCAAGCGGGATGTCCGTACCGCTCATGCCGTTCGGATATCCATTGCCGTCCCATCGCTCCTGGTGGCATAGAACAATCTTCGCTGCCGGAGAGAGAAATTCAATGTTTTGCAGTATTTCATAGCCAATTTGTGGATGTTTTTTCATCTCCACCCATTCGGCATCGGTCAGTTTGCCGGGTTTAAGGAGAATGGAATCCCTTACGCCGATTTTGCCGACGTCATGCAGTAGAGCGCCGCGTCCCAACTGGACTAACTCATCATGGTTCAATCCAAAATTTTGCGCCAGGGTCAAGGTGTATTCCCGGACTCTCTGGGAATGTGCGCTGGTTTCATGTTCTCGGGCATCCAGGGCCATTACCAGGGCTTCAAGTGTGATCTTGTAGCTTTCTTCAACATCGTATAGCGCGTCATTCAGTTCAAAGGTTCTTTCCTGGACCTTGCGCTCCAGATCCTCCTGGTGGCAACGGTTTTGGATCAAGAGCCGCCTGCGCTCAAGCGCAAGATCCACAGCGCGTCTTACAGCGAGCAATTCAAAGGGTTTCGTTATGAAATCGTAAGCACCGGTTCGCAGGGAATCCACGGCTGTGTTTAAATCCAGCAATCCCGTAATCATGATGAATGCCGTTTCGGGATCCTGTCTCTTAACCAGACGTAGCAATTCTATTCCCGACATTCCGGGCATCATCACATCGCTGATCACGAGAGAAAATCTTTGATTCTTGATTTTTTTCAGGGCATCAAAGGCATCGGAGGCCGTTACGCAGTTCGTGCCTCCATTTTCAAGGTGACTCAAAAGGATCGTACGAACTTTCTCTTCATCGTCAACAATCAGGATTTTTTCTCGGTCGCTGTCTGAAATCATACAATTTCCAGGATTCAGGATCGTTTTTGATGCTTCGCCTCTTGCTCGCCGATTCTTTCTATCACTTTCATGTGTTGCTTAACCATCAGGTCACGAATTTTCACTAAATCACGGGAATCCCGTGTTTCGGTAGAATATTCACATTTCGCCGTGTGGATAACGCGTCCATGATAAAACACCTGGGTCAGAATACAAGGGGCAGAGGATTGTACGTTTTCCGTCTGTACGTGCAGCTCTTTTCCAAGAAAATTCAGGTTGTCGTTCAATCCCATGGCCTGAGATGCCGCCTCGGGTTGAATTCTCATATGCGCTCGATTCATATCCATAAAAACGGTTTGTCCTTATATGTCCACGGCTTCCGTTATTTAAGTTTTTGGAGGCAAGACATGTTCTTTATCGACGGGACGGATAAAGACCTTTATGGAACCTCTTATCACATAAACCGCGCTAACCGTTGTAAAGGAGACCTGTATGCCTGCGCGCAGCCGCGTCTATGTTGTCGATGAAAAGACAGGGCATCCGTTACGATATTTCCGCCTGCAATCCGTTAACCCGGATTATTCATGAAGCTTTCACTACGGCGGCGTATCTGGGCATGTCTGCTGCGTTTCGCTCCCTCGGGCTCCTCGACGTACTGTCAAGTACGCCTCCGGGGCCCTCGGTCGCAAGCCTTGCATCCGCGCCCATCTACACCCCCTCGCTACAAACCTTCATGAATAATCCGGGTTAAGTGCCGGATAATCCATCATTCTCTCATATAGGTAGCGGGCCGAATATACTTGAGATCACAGTCGGATGCGATAAGGCTTTCCGAATGTCCCACCATCAGGTAGCCGCCTGGAACGAGAATATCGTAAAACCTTCGAACGAGCTCCTGCTGGGTGGCATGATCAAAATATATCATCACGTTACGACAAAAAATCAGATCGAAACTTCCTTTCATCGGCCATGGCGCCATCAGATTAAGATTTGCAAAACGCACCATTTTTTTAATGCTGTCGTTTATACGAAAGGTAGGTACGGGAGCGGATAAAATCCGACTGAAATATTTTTCCCGAAAGTAAGCCGGGATACCCATGAGAAGTTCCTTTTCATATTCCCCTTTGCGTGCTTTCTCAAGAATAGGAGTGGATATATCCGTGGCCAGAATACGAAGATCGCTTCGATTCAGGCAGGGCCATTCTTCATCTAAAAGAATGGCAATGGAGTAGGGCTCTTCCCCCGACGAGCAGCCGGCGCTCCATATTCGAACCCCGGAGCCGCGTGCAATGAGCCCCGGAAGGATGGAGGTCCGCATGTATTCAAAGTGAGGATTTTCCCTGAAAAAGGACGTTTTATTCGTCGTCAGGGACTCGATCATTACCTTTAATTCCTGCTCGTTTTTTTTATCCTTTACATAGTGCATGTAGACTTCAAAGTTGGGGAGTCCCAGCGCCCTTAGCCGTTTCAATAAACGGGATCGGACAAGTTCCTCTTTCCCGTGAACAAGCCGGATGCCGCAGGCTTTGTAAACGATCTGACCGATTTCCTGGAAAACCCTCTGTTTGAGTATGACCCGGGAGTAGCTTTCAGTGAAGCATGGATCGCCGACCGGCGGTTGCGCAAAGGTTGCGGACATGAGCGATTTACTCCTTGGCTCTTATGCGAAGGCGTTGAAACTGGAAATTACAGTTTTTGTAATTCATCCGATACGGATATCTGCCCACTATTCTTCCGTGCGGAAATTCTCAGAAATAACAACAAAAACCTTATGTATTCTTTGAAGAAAAAGCGGCCGCAGACAGTAAAACTTCAGGCGCATGGAATCACTCGTTAGAAGAAATAAATTGTACCGGCATCAAATTCCGTTTCAGGCGCCTGTCGAAGATATTGAATTATCATGGGCCGATGTTTCACCGGACACCATTTTGTGCAACTGAAGAATCTGGACCGAGGAGATCACCCGATCAATGTCCAGCAGAATCTTGACTTTTGATTGCGATTTGCCGATTCCCATTATGAAATCTACCTGGACGTCCTTCCCGAAAGAAGGCGGCGGTTCAATATCCTCATCCGCGATGTTCAGTACTTCCGAGACACGGTCCACGACTGCGCCCGCTTCGACTCCCTGGACGTTCACGACAATAATGCAGGTTTCCGAATCGTACTCCTTGAAGTCCATGCCGAACTTCTTTCTTATATCCACTATCGGGATTACTTTCCCGCGAAGATTGATGACGCCGCAAATGTGGTCGGGAGTCCCGGGTACGCTTGTGATAGGCATCATGCCTATAATCTCATGAACGCTCAGTATCTCTATCCCGTATTCTTCGCCCGCAAGGAAGAAGGTCAGGAACTTTCCGCCTCCGACCTTTTTTATTCCATTTTCTTCGTTGGGGCCGTTCGCCTGCCGGGTGGATGACTCGTCGGTCGTATTAATCATTTGGGCTCCTTATATTTGTATTCCCCGGAATATGCCATCGCCTGGTTTCATTCCTACGGACACATAGCGGCGAACATAGGAAAACGCACCGTTCCCCGCAGTTTATTTATCGGATTATTTCTATATACCGATTAGGGCTTTATCCCGGATGCGTTCATTTATTAAAAAATTTTCAACTAAGGTCACAGGGGAATTCGGGCGATAGATTAAAAGCAAGCTATCATGATGGATTCTTCCATCGACAGTCGAAGAGAATACGATCGTGAGGATGGCTTCGGAAAGAACTTGTTTCGGGCAATTCCATTCAACCACATGATCGGATTGTATTAAGGAGTGGTTATGAAAGCAGGCGCCGCTATAGAGAAAACCGTCGATATTCATGAAATGGAAGATTGCCTGGAAAAGGCCATCAGAGAAATCACGACAACGATGTTCGACTGCGACAGCGAAATCATTCCTTTTGAGTCCGTAGATTTGATACCGCCCGGACTTTCCGCCATTGTCGGGTTCGGAGGGAAAATTTCCGGCAATATTTCCGTGCACCTTTCCCCGGAAAATGCCTGCGCCCTGGCGTCAAATATGCTCGGCATGAAAATTAACGAGATGGACGATATAGTAGCCGATGCAATGGGAGAAATGGTTAACATGCTGGCGGGCGGAATGAAAAAATACGCCTGCAGACATGAAGACCTGTTTAGAATTTCCGTACCTTCAATTGTTTACGGATCCGATTATTCCACGCATTCTCCCAAAGACTCGGAAAGACTTTTGATGGGGATTAAAACCGGATCTTCAACGTATTCGTTACAGTTAATTTTTGCAAACGGTTAGTTTTCACACCCGCAATTAGCCCGCAACCACCTTTTTGGTTCCAACTAAACCCACGGCCTCTGGCCGTGCGACCCTGGAAGGCTCTGCCGTTCCGGCGAACGTTGACGGTAAGCGTGCATCGGGGGTCGGGGGTCGGAATCGGGTTCGCTATCGATATCAGGGATCTGCATATACGTTTGAAAAAGCAGATTTTCTACTTTCCGATGCGAATCGCAAGGAATACCTTAGATTAAAGGGGAGATAGAATGCGTTAAACGATGAAACATTATTCCGATACGGCAATCGGGTACTCTGCACCGGCGCTTTCCGCGTAAAGAAAAATGCTAGCCTGACCGTTTTCGAACGGAATCGCTACCTTGGCGACAGTTGTATATTCCGAAAGTTTAGGCACCGATTGCATGTTTTGACAGAATGACGGTGTATCCAGGTGAAAAACTTCCTTCAATCCGAAAATCGCCGGCAATGCATTGCCGCAAATCACGTTTGCGAGTTCACGAAGGGCATCTTCTTCCATCTGTTTGCTGGCGGGCTCCTCCTGCCCCAGCATATTCGAAGACAGATTGGAGAGAATTTCTCCGGTAAGCGATATCAGCAAGCAGCCGTTAAAGGGGCCATGAAAGGTAACAAACGAACCGGGATTGTCCATCTGAAAATTATCACATACATCGGATTGGGGCATCAAAAACCCCAATTCCTCAAAAATCAGGGCCGCCTTCCGATAAAGGATTTTCTCCGCAGAGTGGTTCATTCGAAACTCCCGTCAACTGTATGATTGTTTTTCGAAGTACTTCCGGAGTGAAAGGTTTATGGACGAATTCAACATTTTTCTGGCGTATTGTTTCGACGCGGCCAACGTTGCTTTCCGTGGAAACTACAATTATGGGGAGGTCGGAAATATCCTTGTTTCCCCTTATACGGTCGATCATTTCCTCGCCGTTCATAATCGGCATATTTATGTCCACCAGCGCCAGGTCGACCCAATTACGATCCAGTATTTCCAGTCCGTCACGCCCGTTCGGCGCTTCGTAAATCTCTGAAAAGGACAGCCCGCTTAATTTCAGTATCCGAATGATCATGGAGCGCATCACTGCACTATCGTCTACTACAAGTACGTTAAAAGACACCTTATGTCTCCGATGATTTTGTTTCTATAAAGCCAGGAAATTTTCTGGACTATAAGGTAAATCATCATAAAAAACCCCCCGGTTTCATACGATCATTAAATCGGTCCAAATGTACGACAACATTAGCAGTATGTTTAAATAATCGAAATTAGGAATAAATTCGTAGTTCGACAGGAAAAAGCTCAAGATCCAATCAAATACGCACGATAAGATGAACGCATGCATTGTAGGGCTCCGGGCGTTCGATGGAGAGCCGAACGGAAAGTCTGAAAATCATGGAGAAAACGTTATTGCTGCACCGGTACGGGATTTTGCCTTCTGAGCAAAAGATGTCGAAAGGGTCGGATTCATGAATAAAAAAGTATTAACGATCGATGACAGCAAAACTTTGAGAATGATAGTCGGGAAGCACCTGTTACCGTTCGGAGTACAAATGCTGCAGGCAGAGAATGGCGAACAGGGAATAGAGCGCGCTCGTGAAGGATCTCCCGATGTGATTCTGTTGGACTACAACATGCCTGTCATGGACGGCTATCACACGCTTGTCGAACTGAAAACCGATCCTGAACTAAAATCGATTCCAGTGATCATGCTGACAACGGAGACCGTTAAAGACACGGTTATGAAACTTGTCAAGCTCGGACTTAAGGATTACATCGCCAAGCCTTTTACACGCGAAATTCTATTGGACAAGTTGAATCCCATTCTCGGTTTATACGATAGTGACGGGAATATTCCGCCGCCGTCAGAAAAGCCCGCTGCAGACAAGTCCTCCACGGCCGGTGAAGATTCGTCAAAACAGACGATCCTTGCCGTAGATGATAAGCCCAATATTTTAGAAATGCTGCAGGATTATCTTTCGGAACAATTCAATATTCTTACCGCAGATAGCGGCAAATCCGCCTTAAACGCAATAAAACATAAAAAGTTCGACTATCTGTTTCTGGATCTGAATATGCCGGATATCAGTGGCTTTGATGTCCTCAGGGGCTATCTCAAGGGCGCACTGAATAAAGCTTCAGCAGAACGGGTAGTCGCAATGACGCTGCGGACGAACCAGGCTGACATTGAAAAAGCCATGGAAGCAGGAGTCAGCGTCTTCCTGTATAAGCCTTTTAAGCGGGATGAAGCGATTCATACTGCCGGTGTGCTGATTTCGCATCAAAAAGACGGGACGGTTAAAAAAACGCGGTTCCTGAGAAGCAAGGGAGATATCCGCATCCTGGACTGTCCTCCGATGAAAAGCTCCAAATATCGGACGGTCGCTTTAGCTCTCAAATCCGATATTATGCGCGAAATTGACGATATGGCCGAGGATGGATTTAATAAATTGGTAATTAATGTAGGAGACGGTTTTTTGTCGGACCTGGGAGTCACTAGAAAATTTGTCGACATGGTCGATCATACGCTACAGCTTTCCCTCAATGTAAGACTGGTTGCTGATTCCGATCAGGCAAGAGATGCTTTGAAACAATTCGAAGAAACGGCAAATATTCCGACGGAAATCTCCCTGGAATGTGCTTTAGGTGCCATCCGGTAAGATCATAAATGCAATGGTCCGATTACATGCGCATGAATGCTTCACGCCCTCATTCAGTATTAGACGGAGAACCCGGAACATCGGTTGAACGCAGTCCCTCGCTCGTACGGCTGCTCGATAATAAAGCGGGGCATTCGACATACATTTATAAGTTCAAAACGCGCCCAATACCGCCAGAGTAGGAAAGTGAAACATCTCGTTGGAGTCGCAGACATGAAGATCTCATCATCCAAAGAGGATGAGATCGTTACATATGCCCTGGGAAGCTGCCTCGGGATCACGGTCTATGATCCCGTAACGCAGATTGGAGCCATGGTTCATGTCATGCTGCCATCCTCGACCATCGATCCCGTTAAAGCAGAATCCAATCCCTTTATGTTTGTTGACAGCGGCGTAAAAAAGCTTTTTTGGGACGCATACAAGGCCGGTGCGGTAAGAAACCGGCTGATTGTAACTGCCGCGGGAGGCGCTTGCGCAAACGGATTGGAGCAGGATGATTATTTTCAGATCGGGAAAAGAAATGTGACCATTCTCAGAAACCTACTCTGGAAAAACGGAATAATACTAAAGAATTGCGACTTTGGTGGAAATCTTGCACGAACGATGTCCCTGAACATTAACAGCGGTGAAGTGCTGATTCGGACTAACGGAAGTGTCAAGGTGCTTTCAACCAATGGAGGGCGGCCTTGATGAAAAAAGTACTGGTTGTCGATGATTCCGCATTGGTACGAAAAGTCCTGGGAGAAGAGATTTCCAAGTTTGCTGACTTTTCTGTTGTCGGCAGTGCCATCGATCCCTACGACGCCCGGGAGAAGATATTTCAGCTGCACCCGGATATCCTTACGCTGGATCTCGAAATGCCACGAATGGACGGACTGTCGTTTCTGGCCAAGCTTATGAAACATCATCCGCTTCCGGTGGTTGTGGTAAGCTCCCAGGCTCCTGAAGGAAGCAAATCGGCCATGACCGCCCTGGAATTAGGCGCCGTCGAAATAGTGCCCAAGCCCGGATCTCAATTTACAGTTCCCGATGTCGGCCAAAAACTTATCTATGCTTTAAGAGCTGCCGCATCTGTCCCTGTAGAAAAACTGAAGATAAGCCAGTTAATTGCGGGCAATGATAAAAAACCGCTGAAAATTTCGTCGCGGGTACTCAAAACCACTCATAAACTCATAGCCATCGGGGCTTCCACAGGCGGAACTCAGGCTATTGAAGCCGTTATGAGCCGAATGCCGGTGGATGCTCCCGGCGTTGTTATCGTGCAACATATGCCGGCAAGCTTTACGGGAACCTTTGCGAAACGCCTGGATAAGGTCAGTCCCATGCAGGTGCGCGAAGCTAAGGACCGCGACGATATTACGCCCGGCGTTGCTCTGGTGGCACCGGGCGACAAGCATATGGTCTTAATTAAAAACGGCGCCCGCTATCAGGTCCGTATTAAAAACGGACCGCGCGTTCATTTTCAGCGCCCCAGTGTGGATGTTCTTTTTCAATCCGTCGCAATAAACTCCGGGGAGAATGCAGTCGGAGTGCTTCTGACGGGGATGGGGGCGGACGGTGCGAAAGGAATGCTGGAGATGCACAACAATGGCGCGCATACCATCGTTCAGGACGAGGCCAGCTGCATTGTTTTCGGCATGCCCAAGGAAGCAATTAATTTAGGTGGAGTAAAGGAAATTCTTCCGTTGGATCGGATGACGGAAGCAATCCTGAAAAGCATCCAGGCTTCCCGGAATTGACCGGGGAAAATCCTTATTCCTTTCCTAAGGGAATTGATTATGATTCCGGATTCCATACTTGACGGTATAGAAAACCTCGACCCGCTGCCGGTTACAGCGCAACGCTTAACGACACTGGTCGGAAACGATCGGTCTTCCATCCATGAGATGGCCGAGATCGTGGAATACGATCCGGCCGTTGCCGCCAATGTAGTGCGCGTGGCGAATTCGGCCGCTTTTGCCGGGCGCTACCCTGTCGATAAAGTCAGAGATGCGGTCATTCGTCTGGGAGTCGGCAACCTGGTCACTATCGTATTGGACGGATGTGTAAAACTCCTGAAATCAGATGCCCCTCTCTATGATTTGACGGAAGAAGAATTTCACCGCCACAGCGCCGCTTCCTCACTGGTAATAAAGGCCCTTATAGCGGAGGCTCACTGTCCTTTGCCTCCTGAGGCCTCTATCGCCGCGCTGTTGCACGATATCGGCAAACTGATTATGGTGCGTTATCTGAATGCCGATTTGTCCTCCCTGGTATCACTCTGCAAAGAGAAGAATATCCCATTTGTTCAGGCTGAACGGGAAATCCTGGGTTGCGACCATGCCGAAGTGGGCGGTGCCATAGCGCGAAAATGGTCTTTTCCGGGGGAAATAATAGAAGCTATTGAAAAACATCACCAGGTGTCACCCGAAGGAAGCGGCGTAGTGCTGGATGCCGTAATGTTGGCAAACTATGCCGCCAAATCCATGGGAGCGGGGCTTGGAGCTGAAGGGTTGAATATATCGATGGATTATGCGGGTTCACGAAAACGGCTCGGCATATCCATCGAGGCTTTCGAGCGCGCGTGCGCCCAGACGGTCCTATGGCTGATAGAGCAGAATCAGGCAACGGCGGCGCCTCCGGAGGAAGAGCGATAAAAAATGAAGATCGGGCAACCGATTTCCGACCTGGAGAAACGGGGATCGGTGATCGCCGGATAAAAAAGGCAAAGAATTGAGGTTCTATATGCCAGTTCGAAAGAGGAAAACAAAAAAAAGGGCTGAAACGAAAAGTCTTCCGGTTTCGTTGGACGATGTCGTATCCCTTCTTATTCAGATAGAACCGGACGATAAAAAGAAGTTCCAGCAGCTATCCGAAGGAATTACCGCTTTAAGCAATGATTCATCTCTGGATCCGCAGATCATTTCCCTGGCAATGGAAGCGAAGGATCGTATAGATCGCTATATAAGCGGAGAAATCCACGATGCCGAGGATGTTCTGGTTGAAGCCTCCATGCTTCTCGAACAGGCCGCCAATGTGCGGGACACGGCTATTTATCCTGTCGGTAACATTGAGGTGAAGAATCAGAAAAACGCAGGGAAAGAAAAGGGTTCCACGGAAGATTCCCCGGTTGAGGAAACAAAGGTCGAAACGGCTCCCGATATTCTATCTCCTCCTGAGAATAATCGTGTTATTGCAGAAAGCGAAGCTTCAGAGGAAGCGGCCATACAGACATCTCTGCCCGCTGACGCCGATCATGAACTCATAGCGGAATTCATTATGGAATCGCGGGAGTTGTTGGAAAGTTCCGAAACCGCACTGCTGGAACTGGAGAATAATCCGGAAGATTTCGAAGCCGTCAATACGGTCTTCCGGGCTTTCCACACTGTCAAGGGAACTTCAGGTTTTCTCGGGCTTGAAATAGTTTCGAAGATGGCACATCTGGCTGAATCCCTCTTGAGCCGGATCAGAAACAAGGAAATACGGCTTCTCGGGGGGTATGCGGATCTGGCATTGAAATCGCTCGACATGCTGAAAAAGGTCGTGGCGATTGTTGAAGAAGCCCTGCGCGGGGAATCCCTGGTAATTCCCGAAGGTTATGAAGAGCTAATGGGTGTTCTTACCGATCCTGATGCCGTGGGAATATCGGAAGAAACAGCGGAAACACTGGAAGATAGTGTCGATTTGACGGAATCGGAAGAAGTGGACATCGTCTGGGAACCGCAACAGGATGAGCATGCGTCAAGTACGGGGAGCCGGGAAGCGAACCCACCGGTTCAAAAGAAAAAAACCGTTTCAAAAAGGGACGCGGAATATGAGTCTTCTATTCGTGTGAATACCGCGCGTTTAGACAGGCTGATAGATATGGTCGGCGAGCTTGTTATTGCCCAATCCATGGTGTCGCAGGACAAGAGACTGCTGGAAGAAAACAGCCATGAGCTCCTTCGAAAAGTCACCCATGCCGGGAAAATAGTCCGGGAGCTGCAGGATCTGAGCATGTCCATGCGCATGGTTCCATTGCGCGGCACATTTCAGAAGATGCACAGAGTGGCTCGGGATCTTTCACGTAAGAGTGGAAAAGATGTTGAACTGGTAACGGATGACGGTGAGACCGAAATTGATCGTCACATGGTAGACATTCTGAACGATGTTTTAGTGCACATGGTGCGTAATGCCATTGACCATGGGGTTGAGACTCCCGAAGAAAGAGAAATGGCCGGGAAAAGTCCGACCGGCACCGTGCGGCTGAAGGCGTTTCACTCGGGTGGCAGCGTCGTGGTTGAAATCCAGGATGACGGTCGCGGAATGAACAGGGAAAAAATCTTCCAGAAAGCCGTTAAAACCGAAATCGTTGATGCAGACAGCCAACTCACCGACAATGAGGTTTTCAACCTGATATTCGCTCCGGGATTGTCCACATCGGAAGAGATCACGGATGTTTCAGGCCGCGGTGTCGGGATGGATGTCGTGCGCAAAGGGATTGAAACCCTGCACGGCCGTATCGACATAAATACGGAGCCGGGAATCGGCTCCACTTTCACTGTACGACTGCCCCTTACACTGGCCATTACGGACGGTATGCTGGTTCGAGTCGGAAGCGAACGTTATATTATCCCTACCATCGGAATTCATCTCTGTTTCAGGCCGAAGCAGGATGCGCTTTCCACCGTATCCGGACGCGGAGAACTTGTAATGCTGCGTGGGGATATGATGCCGATTTTCCGTCTTCACAATCTGTTTGAAATAGAATCTGCGATCGAAGATCCGGCCCAGGGTCTCCTGGTGGTTGTCGGTGACGAAAACCGTCGATGTGCCCTGCTTGTGGATGAATTGCTCGGGCAGCAGCAGGTTGTTGCAAAATCGTTGACAAAAGCCGTAGGTAAGGTGCCCGGGGTATCCGGAGGTGCAATCCTTGGAGACGGGCAGGTTGGATTAATACTCGATCCTAATGAAGTCGCGGCGCAGGCCAGGCAGACGCACGGTATTTACAGGGTACAAACTATGAACGGGCTGCCTGCAGCATAGAAAATTATCATGAAAAGCGCGGACTGCTTGGAAGAAGAGTCTGCAGACGAACTAAACCGGCAGAATTGGAGATACGTCATGGATTCAAATGGGATGGATTCTTCACTAAATCCACAGGACAGCAATAATGGAGTTGCCTGTCTGGGAGGAAAATACCTTACTTTCTTCCTGTCCGATGAAGAATACGGAATAGAAATTCTGAAAGTCCATGAGATAATAGGACAGCATCCCATCACCCGCGTTCCCCAGACACAAAAATATCTGAAGGGTGTCATTAACCTTAGGGGGAAAGTTATTCCCATCGTGAATGCCCGCCTGAAATTCAACATGGCTGCCATTGAGGATACGAACGAAACCTGCATTATTGTTGTGAATATACGTGGCACGGAAGTAGGCATCATTGTCGACAGGGTTTCCGAAGTTGTTGATATCGCCAATGAAGATACGGAACCGGCTCCTTCTTTCGGAACCGGATGTAATACCGATTACATTCTGGGAATCGGAAAGGTGCAGGAACGCGTTATGATCCTGTTGAACATTGATCGTGTACTGCTCGCCAACGAATTGACGCATTTTGAAGAGCTGGCTTCCGGAACCGAGAAATTAACGGCATAATTGCCTCCTCCGGAGCAAATCCTGCGAACCATCCCTGAAAGCATTAACGCAGACGAATATCCAATCCGTACCTTTACGGGTCTCTCCAAAGAAATGATGCGTCGACTGCCTTGGAATCTGCATGGAAAGTCAATCGTATCAACAATTAGCCCTTAATCAGCATAATTGCTGCAATATAAAATTCCTGTAAATAGCGGTTTCTGACTGTACCATGAAGGTATAGGCCACAAACCATTTGAGTTTTGACGTTCTGTCTGGTAGCTTAAAAATACCAGTATTTTGTGCTGCTAAAATAGAAGGAAAAGCATATTTGGCAATGAAAGAAGAGAACGCTTATACGGAAAGTGCACAAAATCAGGTCTCAAAATTTAAAATCACTTTCGAACTGAAGTCCTGGTCCCGCGATATCCTCTTAGCCATTGCGATCGCGATTTTTATCGTGATTTTTGTAGTTCAACCGGTAAAGGTTGAGGGGACCAGTATGCAGCCTCAACTATCGGATCAGGACAGGATATTTGTCAATCGCTTTATTTACCGATTCAAGGAAATTGGCCGGGGGGATGTCGTTGTATTCTGGTATCCTAAAGATCGGAGCAAGTCCTTTATTAAGAGAATTATAGGTGTACCGGGAGATTCGGTTGAAATCCGGAGGGGGACCGTCTTTATAAACGGTGAATTAATTGAGGAACCGTATCTGAAACGGGAATTCCGTGACTTCCAGTCCTATAAGAAAGTCATTGTTCCCGACGGGAAGTATTTTGTCTTGGGGGATCATCGTAACTCCAGTAACGATAGCCGCAGTTGGGGATTTGTTGACGAGCCCCTGATTTACGGTAAGGCGATCTTCAGTTACTGGCCTTTTTCGCACGTCGGCTTAGTAGAGTAACCCTATAGATATCTTTGAGAAAAATCATTAACCCGGATTATTCATGAAGGTTTGTAGCGAGGGGGTGTAGATGGGCGTGGATGCAAGGCTTGCGACCGAGGGCCCCGGAGGC
>JAFGTD010000276.1 GCA_016934295.1 Acidobacteriota bacterium | reverse complement strand
GCCTCCGGGGCCCTCGGTCGCAAGCCTTGCATCCACGCCCATCTACACCCCCTCGCTACAAACCTTCATGAATAATCCGGGTTAATGGCTGAAGCCAGCCGGAATATCACGCATACAGATGGTAGAATCCGGTACGGTGCAATGCAACCGGCGGAAGGGCTTTTTACAGATTTTTTACACAATTTCCGGAGTAAATTCGGGTTAAACGTTGGTAGACGATAGTTTGCGTGGATGCAACACCGTAAAATTGCGTTCAAACGCCGTCGGGACGATTTCCGAAGATGCCGAATGAAGGGTTATCCAGTTTCCGGTGGAAAGCGACTGATATGCGGCTTCAAGCACTCGAACCGATTCGCATCCATCTTCGGCCGTAGTTTCCGGGATGCCCTCACCGGTGACCGCATCGATTAAATTTTCCATCTGTCGGGTCAGGGCTTTAAGGGTGCTGTAGCCTTCACCGAATTTAATCCAGTCGATGACTCCATTGAGCCGGTACATGGAATTTTTCCAGCCTATGCACAGGGTTCCCTGAGTACCGTAAATGCGGATATAGTCGTCGCAGGCATTTTTTATTGCCCAACTCAGCTGCGCCGTCCCGATTACGCCCGAGATCGTGCGCATGTCAAGCCGCACGGTATCTTCAACATCCTGAAATTGAAAACGTTGGGCCTCCTCGGCACGTACTCTCAATAGGGGGCCGAAGAAGTATCGGGCGATATCGATGGCGTGATTGCCGCTGTCCATAAGGACGCCGCCGTAACCGGTATCCGGTCGGGATTTCGCCTGGCTGCTGCTGTCCACCATATCCCGGAAATCAATCTCGAATACAAGAATCCGGCCCAGGATCCCGGATTGAATCAATCCTCTTGCATGGATGATATCGGTGATATATCGAAACCTGGATCCCATCATGAGTTGAACGCCGAATGTCCGGGAAACATTGATCATTTTTTCAGCGGTAGCGGAATCCGGAGCGAAGGGAATTTCGCAGAGAATGTTTATTCCACGTTGCATAAGCCGGTTTGCGATATCCGAGTGCCTTGAAGGCGGGGTGCATATTATGCCGCAATCGGCAATATTGCCTGCGGCAAGGTAGTCTTTGATAGATGTATAAAAGGGGCAGTTGAATGAAATGCCGAATGCCCGCGCTGCCTCGGAATTTTCATCCACGACGGCGGAAAGAACCATATCCGGATGGTTATGTATTGCAGTGGCATAGGAATGGGCGGTTTTGTCGCACCCTATCAGTAATATATTTAATGATTGCAAATTTTGACGCACCTTGCCTCACGAAACACCGGTCATTGCTTTCAGTCCGGGTGAACCGGCTGTCAGCGATCATTAAATTGAATCGGTCCCTTTTGATATCGGCACCAGAATGGACATCATTAGTGGGAATATCGGGCAGATCGGCGGCAAATTTGTGCCAAGTGCTTCTATTCACGAATGTTTTAACGCCCCCGCCGGCACTAAATCATTAGATAATTTGGAATTAGGGATGCCGTGCCGCCGGGGACGAGAAATGCAGCAGGGCTGAAACTGGATTAATAAAGTTGGATCGGATAGAGTTGCTAATCTTCGGGGAGATCCCTCGGCTCTGCCGGGGTGGCAGGAAAAGCTGGACAGTTCCAGAAATCGGGGTCGGAGTCGGTATCGTCGCGCGGTCGAAATAGGAAGGCCAATATCTCCAGTGGAATCGATACCGATTCCGATACCAACCCCGACAATTTTTTCCAGCCGCTTTGAGCGGCTCATTCTATAAAGCCTTCGGCTGGGACCGGAGGATATTTACTCTTCCGCGATATAGGAAACGCTGTCTTTGCGAAGGAAAATCTTCCTTTTTTCCGACGAGAGCCCCACACTGAAGCAATAACGATCGTAATAGCGAATATGCCCGTGGAATTGTTCTCCGTTCAGCATAGTCACTGTGACATTGGCATGAGAGTCGACCAGTGATTTTAAATAGGAGGATTCCGTTCCGGTGGATTCCGGATGCGCCCGCTCTTTATAATATGGAGCTTTGAAGGATCGTTCGGATCGTTCTGGTCGTTCGGTTCGTCTTTTCCTGGGGTGGCGATATTTCGGCGGTCTCATAAAGGGTCCATCTATATAAATCGGAATCCAATCAGTCCGGCAAAGAAGGGATAATCCGGTTAATTTCCGTGGCCGGATAAGCTCTTTTAAATGGGCTATGATTTAATCCGGGGCCGTCCAATAACAGTAACCGGTTTAAATATTTACATTGTCACAATAACAGAACATCTTCTCTTGAGGAATAGATTTCAACGGCTTTCCGGACTGTATGAGCGCGCTTAAGCACGAACGGTGCGCGTTAATTTTTGCCCCGCCGGTCAGTTAAACAGATTCTACCTGTATTTCCCGCTATATCAATAAAATATCTTACTACCTATGTCTTATGTATTATTTTTGATTAGAAGATTTTTCATTACGGTTACTTTTTCTAATGGAATGCAAATTACAAAAAGTGCCGTCCACTGCCTTCTGCCTTTATCCTGTGCTAGAATTTCAGGTAAGGGAGAAAAATTTATGAAACGTCGTGATTTTCTGAAGCAATCCGCCGCGGGAGCGGCCGTTACCGTACTAAGCCGGGTTACGCCCTCCACGTTTGCCTCCGATGGAGGGGCAAAAGTGGCACTCGTCAGAACAGGAGATCGAGTCCAGGGCATCGAAGCCGCGATGAAGCTGATTTCATTCCCTTCGCCGAAGGGGAAGAATGTTCTTATCAAGCCGAACTTCAACACTGCAGATCCCGCCCCCGGTTCCACGCACAACGACACACTAAGGAAGCTGGTCCAGGAGATGAAGGCGAGAGGCGCTGCCGGACTCGCCGTCGGAGATAGCTGCGGTCCCGGATCCACCAAGAAGGTAATGGAGGATAAGGGTATTCCGGCCATGGCGGAAGAGCTTGGATTTAACGTCATCAATTTTGATGAGCTGCCGCCGGAAGGCTGGGTTCACTGCAATCCGCCGGGTTGCCATTATAAGAACGGTTTTGATGTCGCGAAACCGGTTATGGATGCTGAATTTCTACTATGGGCCTGCTGTCTGAAGACGCATCAATTCGGCGGGATCTATACTATGGCTCTTAAGCTTGCGGTTGGAGTGACAAGAAAGGTAAATGGTTCGAGATTTGGCGATCTACATGCGAATGACGGCGGTATTTTGAAAAGGATTGCCGAAATCCACCATGGCTTCAAGCCGCATCTTGTCATTATGGACGGCATGGAAATATTCGTCGACGGCGGGCCGATGACCGGGAAGCGTGTGGATGCCAACGTGATTGTCGCGGGTACGGACCGGATCGCGATTGATGCCGTGGGAGTAGCGATACTGAAACATCACGGCTCCAACGAGGCAATCATGTCTAAAAAAATCTTTGAACAGGAACAAATCGCGCGCGCCGTTGAACTTGAATTAGGTGTCAAGACACCGGATCGGATCGAACTGGTAACCGGCGACGCGGAAAGCGCGGATTATGCAGCAAAGCTGAAGGAAATCCTGATGCAGGGATAGGTTCTTAACGGGAAGACGCAAGAAACTGCTTAACGCGAAGGCAGGATAATTTTTTTTAACAGCATAATTTTGCACCGACAGCATTACACTGATTTTCCTGTTAAACAATGAAAGTCGCCCTCATCAACACCAATCGCATGCAGCCCCCGATTGCGCCGATCGGACTGGATTACATCGCCTCGGCCTTACAGGCGGCCGGACATGAGGTCCGGCTGTCGGACCTTTGCTGGGAGGAGGATGCCGAAACGGCGATCGCCGGATTTTTTAACGGATCCGAGTTCGGCCTGGTCGGTATGACACTGCGCAATACCGACGACTGCGTTTATACCAGCCGGCAGTCATTCCTGGCCGGATTCCTCGACCTGGTTAAGGCCGTCAGAAAAAATTCCGCCGCCCCGATTGTCCTGGGCGGCGTCGGCTTTTCCACCATGGCAGAACAGGTGCTTTCGCCGGCTGATGTTGATTACGGAGTATGGGGGGACGGTGAATTTGCCATGACGGCCCTGGCCGATGGACTGGAACGGGCCGATAAGAATTTAGACATCCCCAATCTGATCCTGCGCGCCAACGGCGCCTGGAAAAGAAATCCGCCGGTTATGAGATCCCTTCAGGACCTTCCTCCGATGCTCCGGGAGTTTGTAGACAACAGGCGGTATTTTCAGCAGGGAGGACAGTCCGGATTCGAGACGAAACGGGGCTGTCCCGGGGGCTGCATCTATTGCGCGGATCCCGTAGCCAAAGGAAAGCAGGTGCGCGTTCGTCCTCCGTCCGCCGTTGCGGATGAAATTGAGGCATTGGTCGAACAGGGGATTGATTGCCTGCATACCTGCGACGGTGAGTTCAATATCCCCGAGGATCATGCCATGGCCGTTTGCCGGGAAATTATCCGGCGCGGACTCGGCGAAAAAATACGGTGGTATGCCTACTGTTCTCCCATGCCCTTTTCGCGCGAGCTGGCTGCAGCGATGCGCAGGGCGGGATGCGCGGGTATCGACTTTGGCGCCGACAACGGCAGTGAAACGATGCTGCGCCGCCTGGGGCGAAGCTTCGGTCCCGGAGATATTCTCAATGTGACGCGCTGGAGCCGGGAGGAGGGAATGGCCGTTATGCTCGATCTTCTTCTCGGAGCGCCCGGCGAGAGCCGTGAAAGCATCACCCGGACGGTGGAGCTTATGAAGAAGGCCGATCCGGACCGTGTCGGGGTTTCCTTAGGCGTTCGGGTTTATCCCGGTACGCCTCTGGAAGAAGAGGTAACCGGCAGAGAAGATACCGGCGGACTGGTTGGCGGCCGCGATCCCTTCGATCCGCTTTTTTTTCTTGAGCCCGGGATTGAACAGGGCGTTTTCGAATGGTTGCATGCGTCGATCGGTGATGACAGGCGTTTTCTTTTCTATGATCCGTCGAGACCGAAACAGAACTATAATTACAACGACAATCAAAGACTGGTCGACGCCATAAAAAAGGGTCACAGGGGCGCTTACTGGGATATCCTGCGGAAGCTCTGAACAGGCGGGATCGACGGCGGTCTTACATCCAGGAGGTTAACGGGATGACAAACAGGATCCGGCTCGGCATCAGCTCCTGTCTTATGGGGGAAAAGGTCCGGTATGACGGAGGCCATAAACTGGACCGCTTCCTGACCGATACGCTTGGACAATATGTGGAGTATGTTCCCGTCTGCCCCGAATATGAGTGCGGACTGCCCGTTCCCCGCGAAGCGATGCACCTTGAAGGCGATCCCGAAAATCCCCGGCTGGTGACCGTTAAAACAAAACAGGACAAAACCGACCAGATGACCCGCTGGGCGCGCCGGCGGGTCGTGGAGCTGGAGAAGGAAAACCTTTCGGGCTATATCTTCAAGAGCAAATCTCCCAGCAGCGGCATGGAACGGGTCAAGGTCTATAACGAAAAGGGAATGCCTTCAAAAAACGGCGTGGGGATGTTCGCGCGGGTTTTTATGGAACATTTTCCCTTGCTTCCGGTCGAGGAAGAGGGGCGTCTTCACGATCCTGTCCTGCGGGAGAATTTCGTCGAGCGGGTTTTCGCGTTATATCACTGGAGACAGGCTATGGCGGAATCGCGCAGCCGCGGATCCCTTGTGAAATTCCATACGAAAAACAAGCTGCTGATCCTGGCTCACAATCAGCAGCGGTACCGGGAAATGGGAAGGCTCGTGGCCCGCGGCAGGGACCTTCCTTTGAAGGAACTTCTCGATGAATACCAGGCGCAGCTTCTGGAAGCATTAAAATTCAAGGCCACTCCGAAAAAGAACGCCAATGTGCTGATGCACATCATGGGGTATTTCAAAGAACAGCTTTCTTCCGAAGAGAAAAAGGAACTGCTGGATGTCATCGATCTCCATCGAAACGGAGCGGTTCCCCTCATTGTTCCCATTACCCTTGCGAATCACTATGTCCGCAAATACCGGGAGCCCTATCTGATGGAACAAACCTACCTGAATCCCCATCCCATTGAACTGCAGCTCCGCAACCACGTGTGAATGTAAAACCGTGCTAACGTTCTAACGTACTAACGTGCGAACGTGGGGTGATTGGATTCGTTTTCTGATGGAACGAAAATCGATATGCTGTTGCAGGGTTCACTTTTATTTACTGTTTCACGAATAAACGTTCCAACGTGGAACGTCAAACCTCAAACGTAGAACTTCTAACGTGTAACGTTCCAACACCCTCGCCCCAATCACAGGCTCCACCATTTATCAATCAACTGAACGTTTCACCGGCGGTTTTGGAGTACTGCAGCTTCCGCCTTCGCAAAAGCTACGGCGGACAGGTGCTTCCGCCTTGTTTAACGAAATGTATCGGAATGAGTCCTTTACATCAAACCAGGAAACGGCCCATAACCTTCACCCACCAACCCGTACGCCATTTATCCATCAGAGCACCACCAATCGGGACAAAGGTTTTTCACGTTAGCACGTTAGCACCTTAGTACGTTAGCACGTTCATACGTTCCCACGTTTATACGGCACTTTATTGTTTGGGCCCCGAAGGGGCAATAGAGAATAGCCGGGGGCGTGAGCCCCCGGAAAGAGCAGTCGATTACCGGAGCCCTGAAGGGGCGAAAGGAACTCAATAATGCTGCATCAAAGAGGATGACCGACAAGAAATTCCTCCACGTTCTTTCGCAACCGAGCGACTTCCTCTTCGCTCATCCACGGATTGGAAAGGTGATTCATGACATCCGCCTCGGTCATGCCGAGCCGTCGCCCTTCTTCAACGGCGACGGCGTATCCTTCGATTTCCGTGGACCGATCGACGTAAGGCGTGTCGTGATCCCAGATGTTTTCGCCTTCCAGGTGCTGGCGCAGGTGGGTCAGCTCATGCGCCAGGTCCAGGTACAGATCCAGGTCATTACCCCTTTGATAGTAGTGTTCCGTAACGGTGACGGCCGGGACGGCGACGTCCACGTAACAATATCCCCTTTCCCTTTTTTTTATGCGGACAATGGCGCCGTCCACCAGCTCGACGAAAGGCGTCTTAGGCGTCTCGATGCGCCGGCGCACGGGACTCTGGTCAATCCGCGGCAGAAGCTTTCGATAGGGATGATCTCCGTTGGGCAGATTGCGTACGACGCGGGCGTATTCCGGTAATTCAATTCCCATCTAAATCTTATTTTCTTCCTTTACTCAATTTTATCCGCGGAACGTATAACATCGAACTTTAAAGGTCTAACGTGTAACATTCCGAAACCTTGCTCCAATCATCAGATCCGCCATTTATCCGGCATAGCCTCAACAACCGGAACGAAGGCTTTTCACGTTAGCACGTTAGCACGTTAGCACGTTCACACGTTCACACGTTTAAATGTTCATTCAATAACCGACTGGTACACCAGCGTCTTGAATTGATTTATCGGATCCATATTACCGGGCATGAGCTGGGTTATAAAGATGGAAACCATATCCTCTTCAGGATCTATGACCACGTGTGTCGTCGCCGCGCCTCCCCAGCCGAACTGCCCGACGGATCCGAGATTGCCCGACTGAGCCGGGTCCAGGAGCACGGATACGCCGAGCCCATATCCGGTGCCGGGAAACATCGAACCTAAATCCGGGATCTCCGGCGGAAGATTGTTCGACGTCATCAGCTCGACGGTCTTCCTGCCAAGCAGCTGCGCCTCTTCCAGCACGCCCCCGTTCAGCAGCATCTGCGAAAACAGGTAGTAATCCATCGCCGTACAGGAGAGGCTTAGCCCGCCGAAGGGATGTTCGGTGTACCGGGCGTAGTTGCTGCTTTCCGGCTTGTCGATCGCCCTCAGGCCGCCGTCGTCTGAAGGACCGTAGCATGTTGTATAGCGGGCCGCGTATCCCTTCGGAATTCCGAAAACGGCGTCCTTCATACCTAGAGGCTGGAATATCTTCGTTTGAACGTACTTGTCGAAGGGCATCCCCGAAAAATACTCCACCAGGTAGGCCTGAACGTCATGCGCCACGCTGTACACCCACTGTTCGCCCGGGTGATAGAGCAGCGGAACGGTCGCCAGCTTGTCGATCAGCTCCTTGAGGGAATCCATGGTCTGAAAATCGATGCCCGCTTCCCGATAGGCTTTGTTTACGGGGGAATCGTCCGATCCTCCATAACCGAAGCCGGCCGTATGCCGGAAGACATCCTGGATCGTAATCTTCCGCCGGGGCTCTTCATACTTCATTCGACCATCTTCATCGAGACCGGCAAACACTTTCACACCCCGGAAAGCCGGGATGTATTTCTCGAGCGGGTCGGTGAGCTGGAACTTGCCTTCCTCGTATAGCATCAGCAGGGCGGCGCTTGTAATCGGTTTGGTCATCGAGTACATCCGTACAAGGTGATCGGTCTTCATCTTTTTGCCGGATTCGATATCGGCCATCCCGAAAGCCTTGTGATGAACGATCGAACCGTGCCGCGCGACGAGAACCACGATGCCGGCCAGCTTCTCCTGATCGATATATGCCTGCATCGCCCGGTCCAGCCGAGCCAGCCTTTCGGAAGAGAGCCCGACATCGACAGGTTCGGCAAATTCGACATTCTGTGCCGGCAGCCGGACCGCCGACACGCAAAACAACAGGACTGCAATTAATGAGTAGGATTGAATTCGTATTCCCGACATCGGATGCCTCCCTCCGGATAAGAGTGAAAAGCCGGAAATACAATATGAAATAATTCGGCGCCGGGCTACTATTTTCCGAAATAATGCCGCAATCGGCGAAACAACAGAAGTGATGCCAAGACCTCCGGGAATCGCGTTTTTTACAGGAGCCGGCCGCAAAATGTGAAGTTATTTTTGCGCCGCCGCTTGGATACCAAATCAACATTTTTCTTTAGACGCAGTACTGAGGAGGATGCCGCGCTTGTCTATATGGCAATTGTGGATTTCATTGCGATTGTCATTGTCGGGAGAGCTGTCCCGGGAATATACCGCAATCGCTGAAACGGATAAAAAAGGTTGAATGTTATGTCATATCTGACATATAATGCGGACGTCGAGTCAACGAACGATAAGCCTCTTGTCTGGCTGAGAGCGGTCGTTAAATCGCCTCCTTTTTCAGAGAATGCAAGACTTGAGGCCGGGTTTCTGTTGAGAAAGCTTCAAAAAGGCCGGATGCTCGAAATGCCTCATTCACGGCCTATGCCTGTTATTGGAGAACGATGCCATGAATTGAGAGTGATCGATGTCGACAAAACGTGGCGGATTATTTATCGCATTGATTCCGACGCGATCGTGATTCTGGACATCTACAGCAAAAAGACTCGAACCACGCCACAATTGGTGATTGACCGATCAAGAAAGAGATTGCGGGAATACGACGATGCATAGCAACAAAAGAAAGAGACTTGAAGCTAAAGGTTGGAAGGTTGGAGATGCAAAGAAATTTCTTGGACTCTCTCCCGAAGAGGAAGCTTACGTAGAAATTAAACTCAGCCTTTCCGAAAGCTTTCGCGCTCAAAGATTGCGCCGCAAAATGACGCAATCGGATGCCGCAAAACTGCTGAAATCGAGCCAATCTCGCGTTGCCAAAATGGAAGCCGGCGATAGTTCGGTATCGCTCGACCTCCTGGTGCGCTCAATTCTCGCTCTTGGAGTATCCGGCAAGAGATTGATTCAAAGCCTTTCAACACGAAAATCATCTCCTGCAGCCTAAAACATGGAAGTATGTGAAATGGACAATGATCCATCAAAGTTGCATCAAGCCGGTTTCTGCCGCGACACCGTCTTTCATGCGTCTTTCGGCGCCTGTGGGGGCAAACCTTGTGTTCGCCCTTCTCTCGGCGATTGCGTGCCGGGAGTGAATGCAGGGTTCAGGGCGAACACAAGGTTCAGTGCTTTATTTTCGGAACAGAAACAAATTACATCCTAAGCAGATCGATCAGCTCTTCGCGGGTGAAGATTTTGCTCAATTCAGGGTTGTCTGCCTGCACGACCGAATTCAGCAGCCGCCTTTTCTTTTCTATAATTGCGGCAATTTTCTCCTCGAGCGTCCCCTCGGTTATTATTTTAAATACTTGCACAACACGCCGCTGTCCGATGCGGTGCACCCGATCCGTGGCCTGGTCCTCCCTGGCGGCGTTCCACCATCGGTCGAAGTGCAACACGGTCGATCCTCCCAAAAGATCGATTCCGGCACCTCCGGCTTTCAGGCTGCCGAGAAATACACGGCAGCCGTCATCTTCATTGAAGCGGCGGACGATTTCTCCCCGCTCCCGGCTTGCCCCGGTCAGTTTGACATAGCCGATCCCGAGAGACTGAAGCAGGCTTTCCATCATTTCGAGCATTCCGAGGTACTGGCTGAATACAACGGCCTTTTGCCCGCTGTCGAGAGTCTCGTACAACAGTTCCTGGAACAGCTCCCATTTGCCCGATTCGAAATCCTGATACTTTTCAACCTTGTTCAGCGCCAGCGCGGGATGATCGCAGATCCTCTTGAGGTGGTTGAGCAGTGCGAAGATATGAATGTACGGCAGCTGCCCGGCGCCGGATTCAAGCTGCTCCAGAAGAGGATTCGCTTTCGTCGCGAGCGCTTCACGATATAATTTTGCCTGGATTTCACTTAAACGACAGGTGCGGATGTCTTCTATTTTTTCAGGCAGTTCCTCCAGCACGTCCTCTTTCAGCCTCCGCAGTGTAAAGGGCGCGATCAGGCGTTTCAACCGGCGAAATCCCGGGACTGACGCTGAGGCCGGTTCCACATCGGCGGCAAGGGAATCAAAGTCTTCATTCCGGCTGAGATACCCCGGCAATACAAGATCGAACAACGCTTTGAGTTCGGACAGCCTGTTTTCAACAGGGGTTCCCGTCAAACCCAGGCGCATTCGCGCCCGGATCAAACCGGCAGCCTTATGGCTCAGTGTATCCCTGTTTTTCAGATTCTGGATTTCATCAAAAACCGCCAGGGAGAAGGGAATGTTCCGGAGAACGGCAATATCGTTGCGCAGAATGCCGTAGGAAGTCAGCAGCACTTCCCCCTTCTTCAACGTGTTCCGGAGTTCCCGGCCCCCGCCGTGATAAACCGTTGCTTTCAACCGGGGGGCATGGTCCCGTATCTTGTTGCTCCAGTGGCTGATCACGGTAGTGGGACAAACGACGAGAAAAGGCTCTTTGACGGCCTGCTTTTCTTTTATCCACGCCATCAGGGCCATAGCCTGGTGCGTTTTGCCCAGCCCCATTTCGTCGCACAGGAGGCCGGCGAGACCGTTTTCAAAGAGAAAGCGGAGCCAGTCCACCCCTTTCAGCTGGTATGGGCGCAGGGGTGTTTGAATCCCTTTTCCCGGTTTCCACGGTTTTGCCGGCGCAAGGGCGAGCAGCCGTTTCAGAATTTCCGCACGGTCCGATTCCCCTTTCACCTCGATCGGTTTTTCAAAAGAGGCCATCAGCCTGAGCAGATCGGCGGCGGAGAAGCGGACCTTTTTCCCTTCCGCCGCAGACCCATCTTTGCCGCCTATGATATCCAAAGCGCGAAATGCTTCCGAGTTGACGTCCACCCATCCGGATTCGGCCGGAATATACGATTTTCCTTCCCTTTTTGCCTGGATTACGTCCGCAAGAGAAACGGTCTGGTCTCCGAATCCATAGCGCGCCGAAAGCCAGTACCAGCTCCGCTTCAGCGCATCGAGCGTGATTTCCAGACGGTCGAATTCCCGGAACACGTTGAGGTTCCGCAGAGAACCGCTCAGCACGATACTGCCCTCCTCGATGGCGGCTCTATGTTCGTTGATAAAGGCGGGCAGCAGGCTTTTTTTCAGGCGCATGGATATCGGGGCCGTAAAGCGCCGCCCGGATCCCGGTCTCTCCATCTCTGCCAGGATGTTCATCTCTTTGATGTACACCAGGTCCCCGTAATGGAATTTCGCCAGGTCTTTGCTTTCAATAAACCGCGCTTCCCCCGTCTCCTGAAGCGCCCGGATTGCGGGCCGCACCTCAAGGTCAAGCTTTGTTTTAGGCGTCACCCTGAAAATGGATTTGAGGGGAATCGGATGGATAGTCATCCCGGGTTCCCCGGGAAATTCTTCCTGCAGAAACGCCAGTACTTTCCGGACTTTCGTTCTCGGAACAGCCATTTCTAAAACAGGGTCTTTTTCGTTTCTGAAACAGCTCAAAATAAAGTTTCCGGTTCCGTGATCGACGGCGGGCCGGAACGAACCCTTTTTCCCGTACTCCCGGAACGCGTGATATGCGAGCCGTCCCCAGAAGCTCTGTTCCGCCGCCTGGCGCCGGGTCATTCCGCCCGCCTCGTTGAGAAGCTTTTCTTCCGCGGATCGCTGGTTTGAGGCCAGCCTTTGAATGAGATCGGCGCGGCTCGTCAGTTCGGCATCCGCCGACATGATTCCCGTGCGTTCTATGAACCGGAGCGAAGCCTCGGAATTCTCCAGCAGCCTCGTAAGGAATGCGCCCGATTTTGAGGAAAACAGGTACGCACTGCCGGAAGGCAGCTTGAGCCCTTTCACCTGGGCACCGGAAGCCGGAGTCGCGTCTCCTTCGCTCAGCAGGATTCCCAGGCGATACCACATGCTTTCAGCAAACAATTCCCACAGATCTCTTCCGCCGTTTTTCTTTTTGACTTCACGGACAAGCTTTACAAGCTCTGAAAAATGAGAGCAGGAGTTGCCCCTTTCGCTTCGGCGACAGGTGCAGTATCCCGTCAACACTCTTCCGCCTTCAACACGGGGAAAACAAACGGGGGCGCCGGGATCTTTCTCGTTGAGATCCGCAATCATGCCGTAGCCACGGCGCAGAAATTCAATGTTCGGATAGTCCACCATATCGGGGAAAGAGGATACCTGTGGACCCGGCAGAACTCCATATATTTCCCCAAAATGTTGTCTCTGAATTAATCCGCGCCGCCTTGGATGAAAGTGGTTTGGAAAAGCCGCCTTGACTGAAATGCCTATGGCGTATAAAGTATGTCGCCGTGGGGCTGTAGCTCAGCTGGGAGAGTGCCTGACTGGCAGTCAGGAGGTCAGGGGTTCGATCCCCCT
>JAFGTD010000021.1 GCA_016934295.1 Acidobacteriota bacterium | reverse complement strand
GTTCAGCCTGACAGCCGGTCCGGCGGCGGTCGTGCGATACACGTTGAAGGCGACGTCCTCCGGATCGCTTTTGAGAAACCGCCAGCTCAGATAGATCCTTCCGTCCCCCATGTTAAGCGCCAGCATGCCCCGATCGATCTTTTCCTCAATCCGCGTCTCGGCCCATCCCAGAACCGCGTTGGGATCGTAAAGCGGATCCATCGCATAATAATTCAGATTCGGCGCTATTTCCTCAGGTGTCAGCTTCCTTATCCCGCTGTCGTTTTCGGCAGGCGGGGGAGTGCCTTTCTGCGTGCGATCCTGAACGGTGCCGATAGAGGGCATTACACAGATCACCAACAAAATAAACGCAACTTTTTTGAACATATCTGATTGCTCCCTAAAAGTCTCCTTATTCTCATGGAACCGGCACCGTTCTTTGGTCACGCTATCAAACCATGCCTCCGCATGCTTGTCAATTCTCGCAGGAATCCCACGAATTATCAGTGTTTTCAATACTTACCTAACCCTATGTAGCGGGATCCTCGATTGGATTGACGATACATTACGCAGGTATATCAAACAGCTGCATCCCTGAGGATGATACTTCCTATAGTCTGAACCGATCCCGCCGCAGCATCTTGGCTACAAGTCCTGCAATGTGTATGATGTCCTTGAAATCCCAATCGCATTCCGTTGCGGTGAAACCGCAGGAAAGAAATATTTCAGAGAAAGGACCGGATATGATCAGAAACGCCTTCAAGATGAAACTGTCCAGCGGGAATTTCGAAGAGTACAAGAGACGACACGACGCAATCTGGCCCGAACTGGTCACCGAGCTGCGCAAAGCCGGCATCCGCGACTATTCCATCTATTACGATCCGGAGACGCGGACGCTGTTTGCCTTTCAGAAGCTGACCGACGATAACACCGCCGACACCCTGCCTCGGAATCCCGTCATACGGAAATGGTGGGATTATATGAACGACGGTATCATGGAATACAACGATAAGAATGAACCCGTCTCGATTCCCCTGGCCGAAGTCTTCCACATGGATTGAATAAGTATCCTCCGGTCCTAGCCGGAGGCTTTATTAATTGAGCCGCTCAAAGCGACTTGAAAAAATTGTCGGGGTCGGAGTCGGTATCGGAATCGGTATCGATTCCACTGGAGATATTGGCCTTCCTGTTTCGACCGCGATTCCGATACCGACTCCGACCCCGATTTCTGGAACTGTATAACTTTTACTGCCTCTCCGGCAAAGCCGGGATCTCCCGGGAGATTAGTCCCGGATTTTCGGGACATGGCCTGATGAAGAAGAATCGGACATTTTCCTTCCATTCAAATCTCTTGAATTTCCACGCGCAATGTTGTGGTATGTGATGGAAAAAAATTTGAAAACCAGATCCGATCCATTTTCCAGCCGACTTGTCTCCCACAGCTTTAGCGAGAGACGAAGAGATGGAAAAGGAGACAAACCATGATTCGATGCATACAGTGTTGTGTGACGATAATGTTCCTGCTGGCGGCAGGATGCACGAAAACCCGGGAAACGATGGTATTTACAACAGAACCTTCCAAAGAATTCACCATCACGAATCCTGTTGCGATATCGCGCATAGCCGAGACGATCAGCCTTGACTGGGAGGCGATCGCCGATACGGTTCCCGATATGACCCGGGATAATGTTGCGGTCTACGACGATCAAGGCGGGCAATTTCTGGTAACACAGATCGCCGATATCGACGGGAAGACAGAGTTATTGTTCCAAACCGATTTTGCGGCGGAACAGACAAAATCCTACCGGCTGATGAAACTCCCCGACGGGATAAAAAAGCCTCCTCCGCAGGCTACCACCTACTGTTGTTTTCTGCCCGAGCGTCACGACGATTTTGCATGGGAAAACGATCGTGTAGCCAATCGCATGTACGGACCGGCCCTGGAGTTTGAAACCATCACCAGCGGCGTCGACGCCTGGGGCAAATGCGTCCCCTATCCGGTTGTCGAAAAATTCATCCGAGCCTACACCCAGAAGGAAATCCCCTACCATGAGAATCACGGTGAAGGCGGAGATTTTTATAAGGTGGGCAACACACTCGGCTGCGGAGGGATGGCGCCTTTTGTAAATGAAACGGTCCGGCTGCCCAGGAATTTTTCGGACTGGAAAGTTCTCGCCAACGGCCCCGTTCGGTCGGTTTTTGAATTAACCTATGAAACATGGAAGGCGGCGGATTATACCGTAAGCGAAACCAAGCGGATTTCCATCGACCTGGGGTCCAACATGAGCCGTTTCGAATGCCGCTATACGGCACAAGATGGGGAAACGGTACCGCTGGCGGCCGGGATCATTCTCCGCGACACATCGGACCTGACATGGAGCGAAAACGGAACCATTGCGTACTGGCTTCCCACGGATTTTATCGAGGGCATGTTTGGCTGCGGGGTTGTTTTCGGATCGGGATACAACCCTGAGGTCGTCGAAGCCGACAGTCATTTACTCCTGACGATCGAGCAAAAAGTCGATGCGCCCGCAGTCTATTACGCCGGTTCCTGCTGGGACGAGAATGCCGACTTCGACCGTTTCGAAAAATGGCAGCAGTACCTGGTGGACTTTAAGGAACGGATCGATTATCCGGTTATCATTAAAATTGAAGAGTAATTTCCAGAAAAGGGAGCCGTCCGATGGAAGTCAGATATTCGCCCGATCCCGTAAGGTTTTGCCGAATGACGACACGGGAAGTCCGAGAGAATTTTTTAATCGAATCGCTGTTTCAGCCGGACACCATTGAAATGCTGTACACGGATGTGGACAGGGCAATCATCGGCTCGGCGGTACCGGTCGATAAACCTCTGGCTCTGACCTCGGCCGATGAACTGCGGGCCGACTTTCTCTGCCGGCGCCGGGAACTGGGCATCTTGAATATCGGGCGGCCGGGAACCGTTGCCGTTGACGGTCAATCGTACGGGATGGCCAACCTGGATTGCCTTTACGTGGGTCGCGGTTCTAAAGATATTCGTTTTGCCGGCGACGATCCGAAGAATCCCTCAAAATACTATTTTCTCAGCTATCCGGCGCACAAAGACTTTCCAACCGGACATGTTCCGTTCGACCGGGCCGATCCCGTGCAATTAGGTTCCGTCGAAGGCGCCAATAAGCGCACGATATACAAATGTATCCATCCCGAAGGCGTGCAAAGCTGCCAGTTGGTAATGGGCTTTACGGTTCTGGAGCCGGGCAGCGTCTGGAACACCATGCCCCCGCATACGCACGAACGCCGTATGGAAGTTTACCTGTACTTCAACGTGCCCGACCATGCGCGCGTATTTCATTATATGGGCCAGCCCTCCGAAACGCGGCATATCGTGGCCGCCGACGGCCAGGCCGTTATCTCTCCAAGCTGGTCGATTCACGCGGGTGTCGGCACGGCAGCCTATACATTCTGCTGGGGGATGGGCGGCGAAAACCAGGCGTTTGACGATATGGACCATCTATCCATAGACAACATCCAGTAGTTCAAAAAAGGACTCCATGCCATGATCCTGGACCAATTCAAACTGGACGGCAAGGTCGCCATCGTAACCGGCGCCTCCCGGGGCCTGGGCCGGGCGATTGCCCTGGGGCTTGCAGAAGCGGGCGCCGATATCGCGCTCGTGGATATTCTGGATATGAAGGACACCGGAACCCAGATCGAAAAACTGGGGCGAAAGTGCATTGCCGTAAAAGCGGACCTGGGCAGGAAGGAATCCGCCGAAGAGATCGTCCGTGAAACCGTTAAAGGGCTTGGCGGCATTGACATTCTTTTCAACAACGCCGGGATCATCCGGCGCGCCCCGTTTGCGGATTTCACCGAGAAAGACTGGGATGATGTAATGAACGTCAACATTCGCGGTCTCTTCTTCCTCAGTCAGGCAGTTGCCAAAACGATGATTGAGCAGGGCCGCGGCGGGAAAATCGTGAACACGGCTTCCATGCTCAGTTTCCAGGGAGGTATTCTCGTACCTTCCTATACCGCATCCAAAAGTGCGGTTATGGGACTCACGCGACTGATGGCTTGCGAACTGGCCAAACACAACATCCATACCAATGCGATTGCTCCGGGTTATATGGCCACCGACAACACCAAGGCGCTTCGCGAGGATCCTGCCCGCAACAAGGCCATTTTGGATCGGATTCCCGCAGGCCGTTGGGGTGAACCTGAAGACCTTCAGGGCGTTGCCGTGTTTCTGGCGTCTTCGGCTTCCGATTATTTGAACGGGTACACGATAGCCGTAGACGGCGGTTGGCTGGCAAGATAACTATGACGGGGAGACATAAAATTAACGATCCGGCTTCGGGAAATGAATGATGGATATCAATCAGACGGTCAACCAACTTGTCCGGGACGGCTTTATCCTGGTCTTTAATCAGGACAGGCTGGATGTTGTCAAAACGGCACAGGCCCTTGCGGAAGCGGGCGTCGGCAATATGGAAGTCACCTGCCGGATTCAAAAACCATTGGAAAAAATTCATCAGCTCAGGCAGGCGATGCCGGACTTTTGTATCGGAGCCGCCAGCCTGATCGATTTTCCGCCCATGTTGAAACGCTATAACGGGCGGAATCCCCACGATCCGTTGCCGTCTGTGGATGAAGTCGTTGATGCCGGCGTGGATTATCTGGTGTCCGCATTAAACTTCAGCGAGGCTGCTTATGAAAAATATTCCGGCCGTATTGCCATGGTGCCGGGATGCGGCTCGGCGACTGAAATTGTCCGCCAATATGCCAATGGGGCGAATTTGTGCAAACTGTTTCCCGCCAAACAGCTCGGCGGTTCGTCCTACATCAAGGCCCTGGATCCGGCCATTCATAAGCTCATCAGCATCGTGCCCACCGGAGGCACCGACGCGGGAAATATCCCCGACTATATTAAAGCCGGCGTCCTGATCCTGGGAGGATCGTTCAGCATGATTTCCGGGGAATCCCTGAACATAATTATCGAAGAACAGGATTATGCCCTGCTCTCAAGCGAAGTAAAGAAAGTTAAAATCCTGATCGATGACTGCCGTGCCGGACAGTATCCCGGGATGGATTTTCAAACAGCCTCACTGGAGCAGATAAGCAAAATTACCGGCAGATGCTTTAATATAGATTAGACATCAAGAGGTCGGACGATGCCGATATTAACACTCAAAGCCGCGAGCGAATGCAAATGGGATATTGTCTCCCTGGGGGAGATCATGCTCCGACTGGATCCGGGAGAGCAGCGTATCCACACCACCCGTACCTTCAGAGTCTGCGAAGGTGGCGGCGAATACAATGTAGCACGCGGCCTTAAACGCTGTTTTGGAAAACGTGCCGCGGTTGTCACCGCCATTGTGGATAATTCCGTGGGCCGACTCCTGGAAGACCTGGTGTTTCAGGGCGGCGTTAATTCAGATTACGCCAAATGGATACCCTATGACGGGATCGGAAGGAAAACCAGGATCGGTTTGAACTTCACGGAGCGTGGATATGGCGTGCGCCCGGCCGTCGGCTGTTCGGATCGTGCGAACAGCGCAGCGTCGCAGTTGGAAAAGGGCGATTTTGACTGGGAAGCAATCTTCGGCCATGACGGCGCTCGCTGGTTTCACACCGGCGGCATTTTCGCAGGCCTTTCGCAAACGACACCCGAGGTTGTCATCGAGGCCATGACCGCGGCGAAAAAATACGGCACCATCATCTCTTACGATCTGAACTACCGGGCGTCGCTGTGGAACGATACAGGCGGACGGGAAAAAGCGATGCAGGTGAACCGTTCCATTGCGCCGCTTGTCGATGTGATGATCGGCAATGAAGAGGATTTTTCGGCAGCGCTGGGATTTGAGGTTCCCGGCCTTGACGCAGGCTGCTCCAAACTGGATCCTGCCAACTTTAAAAAAATGATTTCCCGGGCAGTCAAAACGTTTCCCAATTTCAAAGTCGTTGCCACCACCTTGCGCAATGCGAAAACCGCTACCAGAAACGATTGGGGCGCAGTTTTATATGCAGGCGGTAACTTTTATGACGCTTTGCTTCGTGAAGACCTGGAAATACTGGATCGCGTCGGAGGCGGGGACAGTTTTGCCTCGGGACTCATTTACGGCCTGATGGAACAAAAAACGCCGGATGAAGCGGTCAATTACGGGGCGGCGCATGGGGCATTGGCCATGACAACACCCGGCGACACGACTACGGCAAGCATCAAGGAGGTTCAACAGGCCATGAAAGGCGGAACCGCCAGGATTATCCGATAAAAAATAATTCTTTGTCAGGTGGCGGAGGAAGCAGGACTCTGACCCACGAGGAGTTTGTACCCCTAACGGTTTTCAAGACCTTTTTATATCGGAGCTTGCACCGAACCCATTCTTTTTTCTTCCAATCCCTTTTTACCCTTCAATTTGAACGTTCGGTACTCCCGGTAAGAAATCTTTTCGTCGGGGCGTCCCCAGTTCAACTCTTTCAATGCCTGGACCACTTTTTCCAGTTTTGAGGCCATCTCCTGCGGCCCGAGACCCCTGAGGTGCGGCGGAATTTTTTTCCGCTCTTCGGGTTCCATTGCCAGCAAATCGCAAACAGCTTCCGCAGCCCAACGTGCGCCTCTCACAGGCGGCGTCTGATCGCGACCCCCTTCGAAATCCGCCGCCATCATTCCGCACTTCTCTTTCTCGTACATGGCAAATGTCAATTCCAATATTCTTGCATCCGGGTCCGTCAGATCCAGGGCACGCTGAACCCGGTTGTAGCGAAGCCTCAAACAATCGGTGGCGCCGTAGTCCTCTTCAAATCTGTCGATGACGTACTCCACGGCGGGAATAGACGGAGCATAATTAAGATTCCCGTCCTTTGACAGTTCTTCCGTCGTGATCCCGACAACGCAGCTGATAATAAAGGTTGAAGCGGTAATCGCTCCGCAGGTGCCTACTCCCGTCAGCGCTACGCCGCCGTGCAGTCCCACCATACCCTGCGTAAGTATCTCCTGCATTTCAGGAGGGAATAACTCTATGTTCTCGGACTTGAACGCCTCGCATATTGCTGCGAATGTGGCTGGAGCGCAAGCCATCAATTTCACACCGATTTCATCAGCAAGATGACCCGCTTTTTCTATGATCCTGTTTTTCTTTTCTTCATCGATCTCGATTTTCCCGATCATCTCAAGCTATTTCTCCTTTCCTAATGGATAGCTGTATACCGACACTGGTTAATTTCTTGTAGATAAAGTTCAATTTCAAGCTGCTGTTTGAGACCTAAAATGTCGAATGTAAGGATAGGCTGTAATTCGGGATTTAAATAATTACAAGACGATAAAAATCTTTCTTAAGTTTAGTGACTCTCCCCGGGGCGAACCCTGGGGGCTTACGCCATGGACGCTAAGGATATAAAAAAATATTCCGAGATTTATTGTTAAGAAAGCAATTATCTATATTTTTAATAAATATCGTAGGCAACTTCGATGTTCGTTTGAATATCAATAGGTTTATCTAAAAATGTAGCTGGTTTAAAAAGCCATTCAGTCTCTATTGTTCTGATAGCAGATTCATCAAGACCATAGCCTAATGCTCGTATAATCTTACAGTCGCCTACACTTCCGTTTTTGCGGACAGTGCATTGAAGGACAACGAATCCGCTGATACGCGCTTCTCTAGCCCGTTCGGTATAACGAGGCATCTGGCGAGTTAATATAACGGGTAGATTCACTCCCCATGAGTAGTAAGTGAACGGACCGTCTCCCATCTTTTTTTCATAATTACTTTTCCAAACTTGGACCAACACTTCAGCTTCCTCTATTTCCACAGACGTCATTTTCTCACTAACCGAATTGAGCAATTCCTTTGCAGCCTGGTTGGTTGATTTCTTATCGTTTGTACCGGTAACAGATAATGTTAACCACTTGTAGGCAAGGATGTGATCTTGTGTGATTCCTTTACCTCCAGCATATATTGATCCCAACTCGCTCTGAGCGGCGATATATCCTTGTTCGGCAGACTTTTCTAACCACTTAACAGCTTCCACATAATTCTGAGAAACTACATCACCATGAAGATAAGCCATTCCCAATTTGAACTGACCAGAGGCAATTCCCGCTTCTGCATCATATCGAATCCGTTTCAATTTTTCTGAATTGCTTAAACCACCTCCGCTGCCACCGATGGGGAGTTGTATTTTCTTCCTTTCTTGTAACGATAGGGAATAACCTTGTTCTGCGGCTTTGCGAATCCATTTTGCTGCTTCAGTTGAGTCCTTAGGTACTCCATTCCCAACACGATACATCATCCCCAAGTTGTACTGAGCAGCGGAATGTCCTTGTTCCGCCGCTTTGCGAAACCATTTTGCCGCTTCCTCATAGTCCCTCCGAACAACATAGCCGTAAAGGTATACCTGACCTAAGTTGAATTGAGCAAGGGCACCGCCTCTTTCTGCAACCTTACGAATCCTTTCTACAGCTTCTGCAGTCCTTGGAATTAGTCGTAGCGAGTTGCCTTGTTCTTCGACCTTTTCCTGTTGAGCAATAGAATGAACCGGGTAAATCAATATTAAGGTTGTGGCTAGGAACAAGGCTTTATTGAGCTTCATAATGGCATCCTTACCGTTTCTGGAAAGCATGTATCAGGGAAAAGAGAAAGTATCCACCAACTATGGAAATACATCCTTCTCAGAAAATTCTGCTTTCGTGTTGTTCGGTAAATCTTATTGGAGCTTGAACTAATTATAACCGGATAACGCTTATCTCAGAAGTGAAATTCAGCTACTAAAATATTAATAATATCCAGTGGAAGTATGCGCTGTCCTATGAAAGGGGCTGCAAGCTGTTTGAATTGGAATAATCGGAACCGAAAAGATAAACACGATATTGTTACTTTGAGAGAGCCACGCGCTCGCCGTCTTTCAAATTCAGCGCGAATACTGAATTACGATAAATATCTGACAACAAAACCCGGTTGTTTCCGGAATCCACAGCTATACCTGACGGTGCCATAAACACATTTTCATAACTCGTCCCCAGGCCTGACGAAAAAACGGTGCGGGCTCCCGTGACAAGGTTTGCGGACAACACCGTGCTTCCATTTATGACTAGGGCGCGTTGGTTTTCAGGATCAAGCGCTATAGCACTGGGCGAGCTGAGCAGATACTCGGAATCCGGGGTATCGTTATCGGAGAGAATAGTGCGGGCACCGGTATTGAGATCCACCGCCATCAATGCATCGAGCCCGTTGTCCGTAACCAAAGCCCGATTGTTCGCGGGATCCAGCGCAATAGAACGTGGCATAGAAAACACATTGCTGGAATCCGGAGTATTTTCATCTGAGAGTATGGTACGGATTCCCGTGTCGAGGTCCACCGCAATCACAGCATTATCAGCCAACACCAGGGCACGGTCGTTAGCGGAATCGACAGCAATGCTGATCGGCGATGCGAAGGGATTGCTGATATCCGGCATCGAGTTGTTCGAGAAAATGGAATAGGCTCCGGTACTCAGGTTTACGGCAATTATGGAATCAAGCTCCGCATCGGTAACCAGCACCCGATTGTTTGCGGAATCCAAAGCCATTGCCGCCGGCAGGTAAAACGAACCGTTAGAATCCGATACCAGGTTGTCTACAAAAACACCGCGGGTTCCGGTAGCAAGATCCACAGCAAATATGGTATTGACATCCAAGACCAGAGCCCGGTTGCGGGCGCTGTCCAGAACGACACTTCTCGGTATAATAAAGCTTTCGATCCTTTGGATAGTAGCTGTTGCTGCTGATGTGTTCCTGTTCGATGCCCAATCGACGGTTTCGACATTCAAGAGATTCATGCCCGACTCAAGAGATATGCTAACCTCCCATGTCGCATATCCATTGTCGGTTTGCGCCTGCTGACCGTTGACCCGAACTGAGGTAATTCTTCCGGTGTCGGAAGCAGTGCCGCATACCTTCACATTACTGCTGTTTGTCATCGATCGAGCTGGAGGAAAAAGAATGAAGGCGACAGGGGCCCTGGTGTCCACAGGATTTGTGCCCATGTTATTGTCGCTGCCGCCATTACTGCAACCCGCTGCTAGGAGCAAACAATAATGCTTGCAACTGTTATTATCTTCATTAATTTTCTAACTCAAGGAAGAATGTCTACATGCATTTTCACAGCAAACCGCCGACTGCAGGTAGATCAGTCAAGATTCTTAAGGATATTTCCCGATAAATTAACTGCAAATGAATCGATAATTGAACTATTTCACCTGGACGTATTGTGGGAAAAAACCGGAAGCTGGCCTCAGGTTGAGTTACAGACTAATCAAGTTTCCGATAAGGCTGTTTAACCGGCTTTGAAAGTCGCCTATTCTCAAAAAGATGGTTTTGCTATAAAGCCGAACCTTGTTGGCTAATCGATATCGGAATTGAAAGCAAAAAAAGGTGAGATTTCAATTCGCGGGACCTATGTCCAGGAATTCAACATCCGAAAATCCGCCTTAGGATTTTAGGAAATCATCATGCTCGATGTTTGCCTGTTTGAGAATGGCACGTAACGTGCCTTCGGGAAGATCACCGGGATGATTGGGAATTGTTGTATATCTATTCGTCTGGTGGTTTACCCAGATCTCATG
>JAFGTD010000275.1 GCA_016934295.1 Acidobacteriota bacterium | reverse complement strand
TCGATGATACAGTCATCCTTGCCGTTGCCGTCCAGATCGCCTGTAGCGATAATCTCAGCGCTCAGGCTGTGCAGTTTCGTCCAGGTTGTGTTGTTGTAGAGAACGTAGATGCCGGTGCCGGGACCGAAGTCTACGATGCCGTCGTCCTGGCCGTTTCCGTCCATGTCACCGGCAGCAATAATTTCAGGGCTTAAGTTGTGCAGCTTGGCCCAGGTCGCATTGTTGTATCTCGCCCATAAGCCTGTACCGGAACCAAAATCAAAAAGCACGTCCGATTTAAGAGATGCCGGGGATGCGTCTTCTACATCAAAAATCAACCAGTTCGCACTCGCCGGATCTTCAAGATTGGCCGTTGATTCCTTCGATGCTCCGTTCATAAACCAGACCGCATTCTTTCCCGTAGCGCTGTTGTGCCAGAGAATGTCCGGCTTTCCGTCGCTGCTGAAATCGAATACCCGTACAATCCGCCAGTTCGTGTCCGCCAGCGCCGGTAAGGATGCACTTGTTGGAATCCCCGAATAATTCAGGTACCAGACCATGTTTTCCCCGGTCGAACCGTTGCGCCAGATTATGTCCGGTATGTCGTCCGCGTTGTAGTCCGCGACATCTCCGGCATCCCATGCTGTCGAGAGGGACGGCAGAGAACCGCTATACTGATAGTATTGCCCCTCTAATCTCCAGTATATGTTCTCGCCGGTCGATACATTACGCCAGAATATGTATCTATAATACTTAGAATTGTCTATCACACCCGTAACTTCCCAATCCGCACCGGACAAAGAAGGCAGTGAAGCGGTGCCCGTCAGCGCCAAGCCGTTCATGAACCAGATGACGATATTTCCCGTTGACGCTTGTCTCCAGAGAAGATCGGGCTTATGGTCCCTGTTGAAGTCCGCTTCGGCCACTATTTTCCAACTCATGTCCGGAACCGTGTCAATATACCCGGTACCGAGACGGGTTTCGCCATCCATGTACCAGACATGAACTTCCCCGTTTGATTCATCCCGCCAGAGGATGTCCGCTTTGCCGTCCCCGTTAAAATCTTTCGATGGAGTCAGTATTCGCATCTCGTCCAGATAACCGTAAAGCTCCGTATCCGTCATTGCGGGGAAAATACCCCCGAACGTCGGATCCGGGAAAGAACCTCTCGCTATGCGGATCCCGTAAAAGTTCGGGATATAATCTCTCAAATTCTTGGGGTCATCGAAGAATTCGGAGAGGTCCACTTGAATCTGCAGTTCCTCAACCTCAACCAGGACAGGGCCATCCAGGGCGTTATCCACCTCCGTAAACCTTGCCTTGAATTCAGCGCCTTCCGAAGCGCTGACAACGATAAAATCATTCCCCTGCGCGTCTACTTCCGAAAGAATAAAGTCTATCGCATCGTTAAGCTGCGTTATGGATTCCCTGATATCCGTTTTTGCTTCGGCCAGCTCATGGGTCGGCAAAAGGGTCAGGAACTGCGGGTAAAGATCAATCGCATCGGCCTGTATGTCAAACGTTTCAGCGTAAAACAGGGGGAGGAGCGTGTCGATATCGGCGTCAAAGTTGTACGCGGTATAGATGCGGATCGCAGCTTTCGCAAGGTTAAGCCCCCCCCGTAATACCAGGGCGTCTCCGTAATCGATTTCGATCGGCGCTATAATCATGTAGTCATACGTTCCGGATCCTACAGCTAAACTGGGGCTGACCGTAAGCGTATCGTGCGTATTGGATAAAATATCGTATTCGGCTCCCTCTACAATCAGCTTAAATCCCGCCCATTCGTTCGTATACCAGTAATCCGTATAAGTTTCGAAAGTATTGGTCATTACGGGGCTTCCTTCGCCCCTTTCAAAAGCCCAATTGAAATAGGTCAGAAAAGAGTCATCCACATTTTCCATGTTGCTTACAGCGCCCTCTATCACGGGAAGGACTTCGTTTTTCGCGAAGTCTTGAAAGTCCGCACCCGTTGGCGCATCCGGCGGCAGTATGACATCCCCGTAAACGTTGCGGTTAAAGTCCGCTTCCCAATTGAAAATATCTCTCCCGGTTCCGGAAACCCCTGCCTGGTCGAGGAGATCGTTGAATTCCGATGATTCGGAAATCATCAAAATGGAAGTCAAAGCGTAGAAAAAGTTGGCTCCATTGTGGTTCGGATCGACAGACAGGGCATTCTCGAAATTCGTATGCGCATCCACCAGGGAACCACTTTCAAGATATGCTTTGCCCCACTCGAAATATTGATCGGCCGTCTGGGAATACCCGGGACCTGAAAATACAAACAGAATAGTAGCGGTAAGGGCCAAAATACTTAATGCATGACTGTGTGTGTTGTAGCGCATTTTTCACCTCTGGCTGTTTAATCAAGAATCATGAATCACTCTTGACCTCATATTTTATTTTTTTCAGCAGATGATCCGTCTCCAATCCGTTGCCTTCTTTTCTATCATTCCCCCTGGTCAGAATGTAAGCGTCCTCGATGCGGAAGAGAGATGACTTTCTGACCCATCTGATTTTATGCGCGATAATGCTTCCATTTTCTGCGGCGTCCAGGGAAGCATGACCGGTAAAAATTACATCTCCCGTCCTGCGGTCCATTGTCAACCGGTCGCTGGAAATGTTGAATACTTTCTTTTCCGCTTCCCATAAATTTAAAGAAATTTCATTTACATCCACAATTCCAATTTTTCTTCTACGGAAAACAGCATTCTCTTTTATTTTGCCGAAAAGGCTCTCCAGATGGTCGATTCTGAAAGTATCCAGCTTCGAATTATTCCTGTCCTGGTCCGCTTCGGATAATAATCCTTCGGTGTACATATCTATAGTCACATTTTCAATGCGGGCGACATTCAGAGGCCCAATCGCGAATGGGCCCAATTTGGCTTTATTTACAGCGAAACTCCCGATCGACGCTCTATAGACTTTCCTGTTTCCCTTTGAATAACTCAGTTCAAATCCTTCGGAGTCCTCCGAAGTATCGGAATGTTCCATAGAGGAATTACTCTTAAGCAGGCTCCCCTGGAATAAATTCCACAAAATAACCCCGGCACAGACGATTATCAAAATCCCCAGTACGAACCGGATCCAGAGCTTTATTCTTTTTAAGTGCGTTAGCATTCGTATTCCTTCAATCAGACTGAAGGCGCCTCGTGAAAAAAGTCCCGTACGAGGAATTTCCCGGGCGTTGCGGAAAAAATCTCTCAACAGGGCGCACCGGCTATCTTCAATTGTCTCTTCAGCGCGTTTTGCCGACCGGTTTTGTAAGACTGATTCTAAATTGAATCCGGGCCAATTATAGAATTTCAGTCGAAGTTTTTCTACACTTTATCAGGTGACTTGAGCTATACAACTAAGAGCATAGTTGGACTTATGATCCTTTTACGCCCTTTTACTTTTTCAAACGGGCCGCGGTCAATTCTTCAACTGAATTTTCTCTTCGAACAGGTATTGCCCTGTATGTCCCACGGAAATACTAATTATTATCCAGATTCCCCGTATTAATGCTCTCCGGACTCAGGCTGTGCAGCTTCGTCCAGCTTGCGTTCTTGTAATAGACATACACGCCGATGCCCGCACCGAAATCGATGATGATTTCATCCTCACCATTGCTGTCCAGGTCGCCTGTTTCGATTATTTCAGGGCTCAGGCTGTGCCGTTTCGTCCAGCTTGTATTGTTGTACCTGATCCAGATGCCGGTGCCGGAACCGAAGTCGAGGATGCACTCGTCCTCACCGTTTCCGTCCAGATCTCCGGCAGTGATGATTTCAGGACTCAGGCTGTGCAGTTTGGTCCAGGCCGTGTTGTTGTACCTCACGTAGGTGCCTACGCCGGAACCGAAATCCATGATGCAGTCATCCTGCCCGCTGCCGTCCAGGTCACCGATCGTCATTATTTCGGGGCTTGAACTATGCAGCTTCGTCCAGAGGGTGTTGTTGTAGAAAACATAAACGCCGATGCCCGAACCGAAATCAATGACACAGTCATCCTCGCCGCTGCCGTCCAGGTCTCCTGTTTTGATGATTTCGGGACTCAGGCTATGAAGCTTCGCCCAGGCCTGATCGTTGTATCTGACGTAGATGCCGACTCCGGAACCGAAATCGATAATACAGTCATCCTTGCCGTTTCCGTCCAAATCACCTGTAGCAATGATTTCAGCGCTCAGGCCGTGCAGTTTTGTCCAGGTCGTGTTGTTGTAGAGAACATAGATGCCGATGCCCGAACCGAAATCTATGACGCAGTCGTCCTGGCCGTTTCCGTCCAGGTCGCCCGTGGCGATAATTTCCGGGCTTAAGCTGTGAAGTTTAGTCCAGCTCGTGTTGTTGTATCTTGCCCAGAGCCCTGTGCCGGAACCGAAATCGATAATGGCGTCCGAATCAGTATGTCCTGTCCTAACGGGCCAAACGTAAGGATCTTTATCGTAGCTGGATCTCACGAAGCCGTATTCCATGTTGATAACCCAGGCGTTGAGAATGGAGCCATAACCGAGGTTGGTAGATGTCCAGTAATCAGACACCTGCACATTTTCAAATGGGTTATCCTGGGGTAACGAAGGGGAATTCTGTGAATAATCAATAAGGCTGAAAAGTTCTTTCCGGTTTGGCAGCCTCCAGTCACCTGCAACAGAACCATCTGTTAGTCCATGAGTGCCGCTGGAGAGATTATTGCAAAACTCAAGTGCCTGATCTCGGGTTGCTGTTCCCGCGGCATTCGCATTCTTCAGCCAGACCAGTCCGGTCAATTTATCCGTGACCGTACCGTCCCCATTATCGTTAAAACGCGGTTCGGGCCATTCCATGCCGGCCTGAATATCTCCATCATCTCTATTTGCATATACAATCTTCTGTCCAGTTTGCCATGTTTCGGCCGTACCAGTCTGTCCGGCGCGAACCGGCCAAAAGTAATAGTCCTCGTAAAACTGAATACCGTGATACACCTGGCCGTAATTCATGCCGACCAAGAAGGAAAAGCCGCTGTAATAAGTGCGGGTAGTAGACGACCAGTATTCCGACGACTGCACATTCGTAAACCCTTGATTGTTTAACCATTCGGCAGGGCTTTCTCCCTCCACCGCCAAATTTACAAGGCTTTCCAGTTCCACTAAATTGGGCAGACGCCAATCGCCGGCGATACTGCCGTCTGTAAGTCCGCATGATCCGTTTGCCAGGCCATTGACGAATTCCATGGCGGAATCCCAGTTCACTTTTGGCCATTTCATGCAACTGGGATTTTTCAGCCAGATTAATCCCGTAAGATTATCCGTGATTGTGCCATTCCCGTTATCGGCAAAGCGCGGATCGGGCCACTCGACACCGGCTTGAATATCTCCGTCCTGCCCGGTGCCGTCACATTCAATTGCTTCGCGGGATGAATTATAACAGGTTGTCTGGCCGGTCCTGGGCAGATCAACCTTACCAGCGAACGAAAAAATAGGCTGATATATAAGAAAGCACAAAACGGACAATAATATCTTTATCTTGAACGGCATTCTGATATTCTCCATCTTCATTTAGCGAAATTCCTTTGCTTTCCGGTACCAGGACGATACTCTCATTTCCAGAGCGGCGTTGCAGGCGCCTTCCTCAGTGCAACCTGAAACAACAATCATACAGGAACCCGGATATTGCCCATACAGATATTCCGGGGCTCAAGCCGTGGATTTTGATCCGAGGCCTTTCGTGTCCGCTAATTGTTATCCAGATTCCCTGTAGCGATGCTCTCGGGACTCAGGCTGTGCAGTTTCGTCCAGCTTGCGTTGTTGTAATAGACATACACGCCGATGCCCGAACCGAAATCGATG
>JAFGTD010000274.1 GCA_016934295.1 Acidobacteriota bacterium | reverse complement strand
TTTTTTCTTTTAACGTTCAACTTTCAACATGCAACGTGCAACGACGCTTTATTGTCTTTTCGGTAGGGGCGAACCTTGTGTTCGCCCTCCTTTCTTTATAAATACAGACGGATTACGGCAATCCCTGTGTTATATTGAGCCCGATTGGCTGAGGCCCGTCAAATCCAGGAGAATACAGCTATTATGAACGGTATTACGATACACGATTTTTCATTCTGTCACCCGGGATTGAAAGGGGATGAAAATGATTGAGAAAGAGAAGCTGTCTAAAATTGTCGGAGCTCGCAATGTGAGTTTTAATCCATCGGTTCTGGATGAATATTCCAGGGATATGAGCTTTGTGAATTCTGTAAGGCCGGCATGCGTCGTCAAACCGAAGAGTGCCGGCGAGGTGCAGAAAATTGTCAAACTGGCCAATAAAACCCGGACGCCGCTTGTGCCCGTAAGCTCGGGCTCTCCCCATTTTCGCGGGGATACGGTTCCCGGCGCCGGCGGTGCCGTTATCATGGACCTTCGCCGGATGAATAAGGTGATGTTCGTGGATCGGCCGCGCAGGGTCGCCATGGTAGAACCGGGTGTGACTTTCGGCGAACTGATACCCAAAGTAAAAAAGGAGGGTTTAAGGCTTAATATGCCGCTTCTGCCGCGCAGGTCCAAGTCCGTTATCGGCAGCATGCTCGAAAGGGAGCCGGTTACCATGCCGAAGTATCAATGGGATATATCGGACCCGCTCTGCTGTACCGAGGTTTTCTTCGGCACCGGCGACGAGTTCAGAACCGGGCAGGCGGCCGGTCCGGGCACGGTTAAGGAACAGTGGAAGGTAGGAGGCCTGCAGAAAGCGCCCTACGGTCCCGGCACGGCTTCCTGGCACCGGCTTATCCAGGGTGCGCAGGGGACCATGGGAATCGTTACCTGGGCATCCATGAGGTGTGAACTGCTCCCGAGTCTTGAAGAGCCGTTCGTCGTGAATGCATCCAGCCTCAGCGCGCTTCTGGAGCTGACTTCCTGGCTGATACGGCTCAGGATTGTCAATGAATGCTTTATTCTCAACAATACGAGCCTGGCCGCCATCTTCACGAAGAAATGGCCGGAAGGCTATCGGAACCTCAAGGATACCCTGCCTGCATGGACGCTTTTCTACACGGTCGCCGGTTACGAGTATCTGCCCGAGGAACGGGTCGATGCTTCCATCAGGGATATTTCCGAAATTACCCAGCGCCTGGGGGTGGAAGCGGTCAAGGCGGCGGGTGAAATTTCGGCGAATGAAATTTTAAAAGCGGTCCAGGAGCCTTCCTCGGAACCCTATTGGAAACTTGGCTTCAAAGGGGCCTGCCAGGACGTTTTCTTTCTGACTATCCATGACAAGCTGGAATGTCAAATCAACGCGATGACTGACCATGCCGAGAAATCCGGATATCCTGCTTCGAACATGGGTATCTATATCCAACCGGTCGTTCAGGGTACCGGCTATCATTGTGAGTTCAATCTGTTTTACGATCCCGAAAATGCAGGCGAAAAGAACCGCGTCAGGGAATTGTCCTCACAGGCCGCCAAAAACTTAATGGCCATGGGTGCGTTCTTTTCGAGGCCATACGGAGAAAGCGCCGGCATGATTCTGAATAAAGATGCGGCTACTGTTTCTGTATTAAACAAGCTCAAGAACATCATCGATCCAAACAACATTATGAATCCGGGGAAGATTTGCTTTTAAAACAGATACGGGACGCAACGTGTCATCGAACGAATATAGGAGGGTATGAGAATGGGACTGGAACAATATAAAGGCGACATGGGAATGTGCTGCCGGTGCTCATGCTGCAAATTCATCCCCATGCAACAGGTGCAGGGACATCAGTACTCAACCGTGTGTCCCAGCATATCGAGATTTGACTTTCATGCGTATTCGGGCGGCGGAAGATTGAATATCGGGACGGCGATGCTGGACGGCAGTTTGAAATATACCGACAAGCTTCTCCACATTGTATACAACTGCCAGATGTGCGGGGCCTGCGGCGTTTCGTGCAATTACGCCATGGACATGGAAGTCCAGGAGCCTCTCAATGAAATCAGGATCAAGTGTGTTGAGGACGGTAAAACCAATCCCGCTCTCGAGAAAGTGATCAAAGGTCTCAGAAAACAGGGTTCGATGGTTCCCGCTGCCGGGAAGAGGGGTGCATGGGCTTCCGGACTGAAGCTGAAAAACGTCGCCAGGGATAAGGCGGATGTGCTCTTCCACGTCGGGTGCCTTACAAGCTACGACAAGGATATGCATAAGCTGGCGATAGCGACGGCGAAGATTCTGAAGAAGGCTGGAGTCGATTTCGGCATAGCCGGCGACAACGAAACCTGCTGCGGCGGTCGCGCCTACCAGATGGGCTATGAGAAGGATTTTCTCAGGCAGGCCAAAAAGAACATGGCCATGATTAAGAAGGCCGGCGTCAAGACGGTCGTTACTGCGTGCGCCGACGGATACCAGGCGTTCAAGGTTCTCTACGACAAGTTCGGCTTAAAGAAGGACCTTGAAGTGCTGCATATCTCGGAATACATCGACCGGCTGATTAAGAGCGGCAAGCTGAAATTGCGCAAAAAAACAGGCATGGCGGTCACCTACCACGATCCCTGCCGGCTGGGACGAATGGGAGAGCCGTGGATACACTGGAAGGGAAAAAAGATTCCCGGGGACCGGTTCGTCTTCGATCCGCCTAAAGAATACCGGCGGGGCTCGAACGGCGTGTACGAACCGCCGCGGGATGTTCTGAAAAGCATTCCCGGTTTGAGGTTGACGGAAATGACCCGGATCAAGGAATACGCCTGGTGCTGCGGCGCCGGGGGAGGCGTTGGGGAATCCAATCCCGGGTTCGCCGTATGGACGGCCCGGGAGAGAATAGAGGAAGCCGCATCCACAGGAGCCGAGGCGATGGTGACCGCATGCCCCTGGTGCGAAAAGACCTTCAATGAAGCCATTAAGGAATCCGGCAGCAGCCTGAAGGTATACGACATCGTTGAGCTTGTAGAGAATGCACTCTAATATGGGGGGAACGAATCATGGCTTTAAATAAAGACGTTTATAAAGCATTCGAGGATGTGGTCGGGCCGGAATACATCAGCAACGATCCGGCAATGATGCCTGCATACCATCAGGTTCAATTCGCCGCCATAATACTTCCCGGGAATACGGCGGAGGTTCAGGCGATCGTAAAGCTGTGCAACAAGTACAAGCTGGCTTTCCGGGCGGTCTGTACGGGCTGGACGGGCATGTTCCCACCGGACATTATTTACATCGATTTGAGACGGATGAACCGGATCGTTGAAATCAACGAAAAAAACATGTACGCCGTGATAGAGCCTTACGTCATTACGGCGCAGCTTCAGGCGGAGCTTTTTAAAAGAGGTTTGCACATGAACCTCAAGGGCGCCGGAAGCAACTGTACCGCCATGCTCCGGGGGCACGGACACCTGGACCAGACCACCAGCGGCGACGATCGCAACCACCTGGCCATCGAATGGGTGACGCCTGAAGGGCATATTGTTCATTCGGGCGCCGCGGGATCCGTGGACGAATGGTTCTGCGGAGACGGACCGGGGCCGTCCTTAAGAAGCATCCTGACGAGCGCCGTGCCGCCCGGAGTCACTCCCGGCGTGTTCACGAAAGCCGCCATCAAGCTCTATCACTGGCCCGGGCCCACCAGGTTCCCGATCCAGGGGACGTCTCCGAATTACTCTCTGAGCGCCATACCGGCTAATTTCATGGCGCGCTACTACAGCTTCCCTTCCGTGGAGAAAATGTGGAATGCGGAGATCAAGCTCGGGGAAAATGAAATCTGTTTCGAACTGATGGGTTTCAATGTATCCATGGTGGCCGCGAACATAACCACCTCCAACGAGGAAGATGAAAGAGTGTTCCAGGAGATGAACAGGGAAGTCCGGGGACCGGGATTCTTTGTCATTATAGCCGGCAACTCCGCAGCGGATTTTGAATACAAGAAGAAGGTCCTGGAGCAGATTGTGGGAGAAAACGACGGGCAGTCCCTGAAATCTGTAGAGGATCCCAGGATTGAAGGAATCCTGCTGTGCCAGTGCATCCGGGTTTCCGCCTCCATCCGGGAAACATTCCGCGCCGGCGGCGCGTTTAATTCCATCCCCGTTATGGGCCAGAGAGACCTGACGATCCGATGGGCGGTCGGAGCCGGCAAGGCGAAAGAGCCTCTGATTGAAAAGGGCCTGATCGTTCCGGACGGCGGCGCCTTTTTCGGGTGGGGCGTGGAACAGGGCCATCTCGGGAAAACCGAAATATTCTGCAAGTTCGATCCCGCCAATCCCGTAGCGAAAGAAGCCGTGGAGAAATGGCAGCAGGAGCAGTCGAAGAGGGCTTTTGACGAGCGCTACTTCGCCATGACCATGGGACCGCAGGATGAAATCGGCCCGGCGCTTGCGAATTACCATTTGTGGTGGAAGAAGGTTACCGAAGCGCTCGATCCGAACCACACGTCCCCGGACGCGGGCGCACTCGTATGAAAAGCAGTGGGCAGTCGGCAGTAGGGGCGAACCTTGTGTTCGCCCTTTTACGGCAAGCCAGATTGTTTGTGGATGGGAAAAGGGCGAACACAAGGTTCGCCCCTACGAACATTAATAACGGAACGATAAAAACAACCGGATTGCCGACTCTTTAATTGCCCATCTTCAATCTGTAATCTGCAATTAATTTTTCAGAAGATCAAGCGTTTCCGTAGAGAGCTGGAATTCCGCGGTAGCTTCATTGCTGGTATCGATGATCTTAAAAGGTTGCGCCAGATCGATTTTCCTGCTCAATTGAACCAGGCCTTCCATCCTTGTCCCCTTGGCCACCGGTCCGGCCTTGAAGTTTTTGATGCTCGAGGACTTTGCATCGATGAGAAAATCGTTCTGTTCGAATCTGAACTCCGGGTTGAAATCAATATCCCTGTCCGGTACACATTGAACGAAGAACATGGTCGACGCGTTTGCCCTTGCGCGAATGGCGTATTTCCCGCTTCCCGAAAAAAGGGCGTCAACGGTCTTGTTGTTGAGAGCCACAAAGTTAAGTATGAGTCCATCCATCTCGGCGGTGAGGGTGAATTCCTTGACCAACTTCGTTTTCTCTTCGGAATCCTGAGCCGTTGCCAGGGTAAATGACAACGCGCATATCGCAACAATAATCAGTACTTTTTTTGTAACCAAAGCCGTCTCCTTTAAAAAGCAGTCCCGGCTCGCATTCTCGCATATGCTCTCAGGATCGCCGGGAATCCCAGGGATCCTGAGAACTGCTTTCTACTGCAGAATCCTCAATCGAACGCCGGTTGGCGAAACGACCGATACCCGGAGAGAAATGCGGCCAGGCACAATAAAAAAAATCGTGATACTGTACCTTTAACCGGATGCCGGGGCAAACATAAAGTTTCAGAAATTAGAAGCCAGTAGGGGCGAACCTTGTGTTCGCCCTTGTGCCTTCTTCAAAAAAGTTTAGAGGCGAACCTTGTGTTCGACCTTTGGCGACAAGCCAGACAGTTTTGAAGATGGGAAAAGGGCGAACACAAGGTTCGCCCCTACAATTTTAAGGGAAGCGGGTGGATCCCGACATGGGCATGCCAAGGGGACTTTTATGCTTGACATGGGAGACGGCAACATATCAGAATCAGCCATCACTCAATCATCCGGCATGCGGGGTATTATCCCTTGTGAATAGCCAGGGCTCTGCTGTCGATGTGATTGATTCATTAAATGGCTGGAAATTCCGATCGGCGGGTTTTTCCCGTCGGGACGGGTGATCGATTTTTTAACCGAAGTGACCTATAACGGCAGCAGGCTCTTGAGTGAAGTAGATGCGCTCCTCTCCGACAAGCCCCATATGCGGCTTACCGATATTGCCGAAACCCTCGGGGTCGATCGGCATACGATCGAGAATGCCATGCGCTCGCGCAGGAAAATCACTTTTCGTGAATATCGGCGAAGGGAGTTGCTGCAGGCTGCACGGAGACTGCTGGATCAACCGCATCTGTCCGTGAAGGAGATAGGGATCAAGTTGGGGTATGCTTCGGCGGCGTCGTTTTCCCGCTTCATCTTTCAGGCTACCGGCAAGAGCCCAAGCCGATTGAGAAACGATGGAGATTTCAGCGACCGCGACGGCATATGAGCACGTTCGGCGGGGAATTATTAAAATTTAAGGAGTCTGTAGTAAAAAATCGGTTAAATTAACCACAAATGCAAAGTTTTTATCCAAAATGATAAGCGAAAAGTCTTGCTTATCGAATGCATGAAGGGACATAGTAGAACAAAGATTAAGCATGCCAAAATTAGGTATCTGCCTATGTGAGGGAAATGGCTGCTTTGCCTCGAATCTGCGATAACGGCTGATGTAAGGAGGACGCGGGTTGTACCTGTTCAGGCTGAAGGAAAAGAGCTGGAATGGATTACAGCCGGGGTCCGTTTGCGCGGTCGATGCATGTCGCGGATCCGTTAATTGGAAATCAGAAACCCCGTTTACCTGGCGGACGGATGGGGAGGTAATGACTTCCAAATCAACTCTATCAAAGGAGAGAGTATGATATTGAAAAAATATTTACTTGGAGTGGCTGCGCTGATTCTGCTCCTATTTTCCGCGCAGGCATTCAGCCAATCAAACGCCAGTATCGGCGGTACCGTCATGGATGAATCCGAAGGGGTTCTTCCGGGCGCGACCGTCACAGTGACGAATGTGGCAACAGGAATCTCGAGAGAGGTGTTTACAGACGAGAGTGGGGTCTTCAACATTGTCGGCCTCCAGGTCGGAAATTACACCGTCACTGCGGAGTTGGATGGTTTCCAGAAAAAGACATTAACCGGTGTCCGACTCGTACCCAACGACCAAATAAAGGTCAATCTGAAATTACCGGTCGGGGTGATCGAGGAAGAGATTCTGGTCAGCGTTGAAACTGAAAGCGTACTGCTGGAATCGAGCCCGTCCGTCGGTATGGTACTTCCGGAAACGCAGGTAAGCGACCTGCCGCTTGTCAACAGCAACGCGCTCGATCTCATCAAGGTGATGGGGGGCGTGAACATAACGCCGAACGCCATATGGGCGGCCGACCAGACCACTCTGGCCGGGGTCGGCGCCGACCAGGTCAACGTACAGCGCGACGGTGTGACGGTAAACGACGTTCGCTGGGCGGTCGGCATGTCATCCCCCGTTCATCTGAACCCGGAAATCGTCGGCGAAATCAAGCTGGTCGTCGCTCCGGTGGATGCGGAAATGGGACGCGGCAGCGGCCAGGTGCAGGTTGTTACGAAATCGGGTAACAACGAATACACCGGAAGCGCCGTCTGGAACATTCAGAACACGGCCCTGGACGCCAACTGGTGGACCAACGGCTGGCAGGAAACCATTCCCCCCTGGAGAAACCAGAATGAGCTGACCTTCTCCTTCGGCGGCCCCATCATCAAGAACAAGACGTTCTTCTTCGCCTCCTGGAACCAGCAGATTCAGCGCGTCAAGGAGAACAACGTCAACCGGGCGGCGCCGACGGCGTGGGCCAAACTGGGCATCATGCGCTGGTTTGAGGGCTATAACGGTCAAAACCTTTCGGTGGATGAAAATGAAGCCGGGAGTTCGCGGAATAGTAATCCGTCTTCTGTGTGGACGGTAAACGCAGACGGAAGTCCCAGGATGAATACATCGGAGCAACTTCTGGATTCCACAGGTGGTGTCCGGCTGGTTCCGGAGTGGACGGTCGCAGGCTCTGACCCCGTGGAATATATATTTCAAAACCACGGCGAGCCGTCACAACTCCATTACCAGTACGCGTTCGCTCCTTTCTGGACGGATGAAGGCGGCAATCTGCTTCACGAGCTTCCCATGGATTCGAACGGAAATCCGGCATTCAGCGCGACGGATTTCAATCCGGACGGCAGTCTTACCGACTACTGGGTGGACTGGTACAATCCATACGACGCAGGCGAACGCGACAGCTTTGATCAGTCCGGGTTCGTTCAGAGGTTCCTGGCCGATATGTACCCGCCCGAGATCAACAACTGGGATGTCGGCGACGGCCTGAACTACGGCGGTTTCCGCTGGACCCGCGTCAGGGCCGGGTATGACAACATCTACGGCCTCGGCGAGTCTCCGGAGCGGAAGCAGATCACGGCCCGTCTCGACCACAACTTCAATCCCAACCATCGTCTCAGCGGCTCCTTCAGCTACGAGAGAAGCAAGGGCATGGACCAGGGACCGAGCCTGCCTGAGAACGCCTACCCCAGCTTTATTACCCGGTACCCGTCGCAGTTGTCGGCCAGTCTGACATCGACGCTGCGACCGACGCTGCTCAACGAGCTGCGTTTCGGGTTCAACAAGCAAACCTCCTATGTGAACTCTCCCCTTTCCACACCGGGAACGGGCGAGATCCTCACATCGAAAATGCTCGCCAAACCCTGTGAAGGAGACGACTGCGTCAATTACTTCCGGGAGGACCTGGCGGAATATCCGGAAGACCTGCCGCTTCTCATCGGTCTTGACGGCGGTTTCCAGATTGCGGGCGGCTACCATCCTTACGGCAACGGCCGCGGCAACCACGGAACCCAGTGGGGTGGCGACGATTACCGTTTTGTCTACGCCGACACCGTGACCTGGACCAAGGGGCGGCATACCGTGCGCTTCGGCGGCGAGATCCACAGGACCCGGTCGTGGCAGCTGGTCAACGGCACGATATCCTTCGGAGCTTCGGGCATGACGTATCCCGGTCTCCAGGGCGGCGACGCCAGTGGCGCTCCGAACGAGAGCCTCTATACTTCCGGCGGTACCTACACGCCGGAGGCGGACACCTACTTCACGGACATAACGGGAACCGGCGGCGGCGGCAGTCTCTCGTATGTCTACGACGTAATGAACCTGCTCGCCGGATCGATCGGAACCGCACGGCAGTACCGTTTCATCAACGATCCCACGGCCACGGAGTACAACGACATCCGGCTCGGGGAAGACTCGCGCATCACCGATTTCCGCCAGAACCAGTTCAACTTCTTCGTTCAGGACGAATGGCGGGTGACGGATTCGCTCAGCCTTACCCTCGGGTTGCGCTACGAGCAGTACGGCGTTCCCTACCTCAAGGGCGGTATGACCATCGGTCTCGCGGACGGCGCCAACAGCATATTCGGCGTCAGCGGCAACAGCTTTGCCGACTGGTTCGTGATTCCGGATTTCGAGCCGTGTGAGGGCTGCAACGAGTTCGGCGGCACCTATGCCGGAGAGCTCTCTACACTGGCTTTCATCGGCCCGGATTCGCCCAATCCGGATCAGCAGATCTACGGAGACGACTGGAACAACTTCGGCCCGGCGGTCGGTTTCTCCTGGCAGCTTCCCTGGTTCGGGAAAGGGAAGACCATGCTTCGCGGCGGCTACCAGATGACCTACGCAACACCGGGTCGCGCGGCGGGCAACATCAACTACGCCCCGGGCATCTTTCAGGATCTGTCTTACACCGGTGACGGCTTCGAGGGAGAGAAAGGCGGTTACATGGATCTCACGATGGTGGATGATATCCTGGAGAACCTGTTCGTCGTTCCCAGCCACCTGGTTCCCCCGGCCGCCAATCCGACCATCCCGATCTACCAGCGCGAGCAGGGAATCACCGTGTACGATCCGAACCTTCGGAACCCGTACATCCAGCGCCTGACCCTGGCCCTGGTGCGCAACATCGGGTCCAACATGACGCTGGAACTCAAGTATGTCGGAAACCTGAGCCGGAAGCAGGTCAGCGGCGTCAACGTCAATTCGGCCAACTTCATCAACAACGGGCTGTTCAACGTCCTGGAAGAGGCGCGGAGAGGCGAAAATCCGGCACTGCTGGATCAGATGCTCTACGGAACCACTCTGTTATCCTACCTTCCGGCGGTCGGCTCCGGTTCCACCGGCGGCCAACAGCTGCGCGCTTACAGCGGCACTGCGGGCAACCTGGCAAACGGCAACTTCGCCGGTGTTGCCGGCACTCTGGGAAGGTTGAACTACAACCGGAATTATGGCCCCAATGCGGGACTCCCGGAAATTCCGAACTACACCAACGGGGCGATTCTCCGCTTGAACGGGTTCCCGGAAAACTACATTTTCACCAACCCGCAGTTCAGCGGCGCGAACATTCAGGTCAACCAGGGCCGGGCGAACTACCATTCGATGCAGGCCCAGTTCACCATGCGCGCGACGCGCGGGCTGTACTTCTCGGGAACCTGGACCTGGAGCCGGAACCTGAGCTACCTGTCCAATCCCGATGTGCGGTATCCCAACAATCCTCTCGATTACGGGGTTACGGGCACGCACCGTTCGCACACCCTGCGGACGAACGGCACCTACGAGCTTCCGTTCGG
>JAFGTD010000273.1 GCA_016934295.1 Acidobacteriota bacterium | reverse complement strand
CCGCATGGAGACATTACCTGGAATTGTAAAACACAAGTGAAGGGAATTTTCCGAATGATTACCAGGACGAAACCGCTGTCGTATTCCAATACCTGCAGAAAACTCGTGTGTTTTATTGCCTTGTTCCTGATTTCCTTTTCCTTTATTGCTCAAAAGGGAATTGGAAAGGATTACCCCCTGCTGGATTTCAAAGTTGTCCAGGCGCGTTACGAAAAGGCGAAAGCGGATTATGAGACCAAGAAGAAAAGTTACGATTATGGAATCATTTCCGAACAGGAACTCAACCAGGCGAAACTGGAGCTGACGAACAGTGAGGTGGAGTATCAAAAAGCGCTTGTAAACATGATTGTCGCGGAACAGTACATATCGATAATCAATGGATTGCAATACCAGGGAGAGGACGGCCGCAAGCACGTTCGGATCACTCTGGAAAATACATCGGGGAAAGGGGATGAGTACGCCGGGCTTCTGAATCTCGACGAAGAATTGATGAAGGCCCTTCGGTCGGACGTCATAGGCAATGTCTACGTGTCCCTTTCCGACGATGACGAGGCCATCATCAGCCACCCCTACGAAGCTAAAATCGATCAATTATATTACGGCAAACCGGCCGATATCGACTTCACCCTGTTACGCGATCTCGACGCCGTCACCGTGAATATAACTTACGGCGACGGAACCGAAAGAAGCACCAAAATTTCACTTCTGAAGGATGAGAAGGTCAACAAGGTCATTATCCAGTCCGAACAGTTCTCACAGGAAGCAGAACTGGGAGACTCCGCGGACTTCGATCTGACCCTGGAACTTTTCAGCGGACAGAACGACACGTTCCAACTGGAAGTCGTTAACCTGCCGTCCCAACTCAACCGGTACTTCTACGATCCCGGTTCCGAAGCGCGTCTGTCCCAGTTCAAATTCACCGAGGGGAACAAAACCCGCAGCGCTGCTTTGAAAGTTCTCCTTCCGGATCGGCCGGATGAAGGGATTGAAATCGGCGAGCGCATCCTCTTCTATGCACTGGTAATTCCGCGGGAACGGGCTGAGAGCCTTGGGCCTATACGGGGACGCACCTGGTCTGCCAAGGAGATCGAGGCGCTGGATGTCGGTTTTGTCCGTCTGGAGCTGGTGCCGCGAGGCAAGGGTGAGCTGGTAGTGCGTGTGCCACAGCTCTATTTCTCCGCCCTCAAAGGTGAAAGCGTCGAGATCACATTGAATATGAAAAATGAGGGAACCCGGGCACTCGATAACGTGCAGGTGGAAGTCGATCCGCCCCTGCACTGGACCGCTGAAGTCGAACCGAAGCTTCTGCGCACTCTGGACGTGAGTGATGAAGAGCAGATCATTGTGCGTGTCACGCCGACGCCGGATATTGCCCCGGGCAAGTACGAGGTTCACATCAAGTCTTCCGGGCTGTCCGACACTCAGCCCGTCGATGGAGAGGACAAGACCATCTCTGTGGAAATCAGGGAGGAGGCCAATGTAACCGGCATCGCCATAATCGTATCGGCCATTGTAGTTCTTGTCCTTGGCATCGTTATTTTCGGCATCCGACTGTCCAGACGATAGTTCTTCCTTCGGGTGAAATTAATCCGGAACAATGGAAACATATTATTTATTGGCAGAGCAAAATCGGGGTCGGGGGGTCGGTATCGGAATCGATATCGAAAGGGCGCGAGATGGGATTCGGATGTGAGGAATCGAGTGAGTACTAAGCCGGTGGGGATGGTCTCGATATCGATTCCGACCCCGACACCGATGGAGATCGGGAGCAAACGGGAAGAATCCGGGTTTCCAGAAATTTTCAATCTTCAACTTTTAATCTTCAATTTCGAAATGGACACAACCATGGAAAACACCAGCCAACCGATGATGGAATCGGACAATCTCACGAAAGTCTACGAAGACGGGGTGAAAGCCGTCGATAAGGTCTCGTTTCAAATCCACCCGGGAGAGGTCTATACCATGCTGGGGGGGAACGGAGCGGGCAAAACGACGACGATCAACCTGTTTCTCAACCTGATCGATCCAACGGAGGGAGAAGCGCGGGTGGACGGCATTCCCACACAACGCCGGCCCCTGGAGGCCAAAACCCGCATGGCGTTCGTTTCGGAAAACGTCATGCTGTACCCGGGATTTACGGCGATACAGAACCTGGATTATTTTGCCCGTCTGGGCGGCCAGACGAAGTACACGCGCAGCGACTATAAAGATGTCCTGCTGCGGGTGGGTCTCCAGGAGGATGCCCATAACCGGCGGCTGAAGGGATTCTCCAAAGGAATGCGCCAGAAGTGCGGGATCGCAATCGCCATTCTAAAAAATGCGCCGGCCATTCTGCTGGACGAACCGACCTCGGGGCTGGATCCGAAGGCAGGGCGCGAATTCATGAACCTGCTGGATAATCTGCGCGATGAAGGCAAGGCTATTCTCATGTCGACGCACGATATCTTTCGCGCCAAGGAAATCGCCGACACTGTCGGCATTATGGACGGCGGACGGCTGATTATGCAGAAGAAGAGAGAGGAATTGCGGGATATCGATCTGGAAGAGCTCTACGTGAAATACATGGGCGGGTTGGCGGAGGAACAAGGGGAATCGGAAAGTCCCTCTTAAACCAAATGGGGAAATGCTATGTTCAGATTAATCGTTGCCAGGGAACTCCGTGAAATTATCGCCTCGACCAAATTCGCCGTTACATTTCTGGTCTGCTCTCTATTGATTATCCTGGCTTTCTACGTCGGCGCCCGGAATTACCAGGTCGGTATGGCCCAGTATGAAATGGCCGTTGCCGAGAACCTCGAGCAGATGAAAGCGCATACGGACTGGCGGAGTGTTCAGCACCGGATCTTCCTGCCGCCGCAACCGTTGATGACGCTTGTTACGGGAATTTCGAACGATATCGGACGCAATATCCGGGTAGCGGTGCGGGGAGAAATGGCCCCGCAGGACAGCCGTTTCAACGACGATCCCGTCTTTGCGGTCTTCCGTTTTCTGGATCTTGATTTCATTTTCCAGGTCGTTCTCTCCCTTTTCGCCATTTTGTTTCTGTATAACGCGATCAACGGTGAAAAAGAACAGGGGACGCTTCGCCTGACCTTCACAAATGCCATACCCCGGGATACCTATATTTTGGGCAAAGCGACAGGAGCTTTTCTGGCGCTGGGTGTGCCGCTTTTAATCCCGATTCTTATCGGTTGCCTGTTGCTTCCTCTGATGGGCGTTCCGATGATGGGGGATGGCTGGATACGCCTGAGCCTTATTATTGTGGCCGGCCTGCTCTTTCTTGGAGCATTTTCGACTCTTTCCCTGTTTGTTTCAACCCTGACGCACCGCTCTTCCTCCTCTTTCCTGGTTCTGCTTGTCGCCTGGATCTTTGCGGTCCTAATCATTCCCCGCGCCTCCGTTCTGCTGGCGGGCAATATGGTGGATGTCATTTCCGTCGATGAAATAGCCAACCAGAAGATCCACCAGCAATATCAGGCATGGGAGGAGGAAAAGGAGAACCTGAGCAATTTTGAGGG
>JAFGTD010000020.1 GCA_016934295.1 Acidobacteriota bacterium | reverse complement strand
GCTTTCATCCAACATTAAAGTCCTGCTGCCCATCTACCTCAGAGGGCGAACACAAGGTTCGCCGTTATGTCCACCAATCGTTGCTTTCATCCAACATTAAAGTCCTGCTGCCCATCTACCTCAGAGGGCGAACACAAGGTTCGCCCCTACTGCAGTATGACCTGCATTCCTTCCTCGAGTCCGGAAAGGACTTCCGCCTTTATCCCGGTGCTGATTCCCATGTCGAATGCTACACGGCGGCGGCCGGTTTCACTGACAGGATCCGGGACTTCCACGTACGTTTTCTTTTCCATGTCGAATATCACGGCGCCTTCCGGGATCGTCAGTATATTCAGATGTTCTTCAAGAATGATCTCGGCATTGGCGGACATGTTTGCCAGAAGCAGTCCTTCCGGATTGTCGACCGACACGCGAACTTCAAAGGACGTCACATTGTTCAGGACTACTCCAAGCGGGGAGATCCTGTAGACTTCACCCTGGAACACCTTGTCTTTGTAAGTCTCCGCCGTAATGCGGACAGGAAGACCGGCCTGAACTTTCCCGATGTCTATTTCGTTAACCTGGCCGCGGACATATACATCTTTCATGTCTCCCAGTACCATGACTCTGGTCGCCCCGGCGCCCATGGTCAGAATGGAGGAGACCGCGCTGCCGGTTTCCACGTCGCGGGAGAGCACGATGCCCTCGATCGGCGATCGTATGGAGGTATATTTCAGCTCTTCACTGATTCGGTCCACGACCGCCTGAATCTGGGACACCCGGGCTTCCCTCTGAACGATCGACGCTTCGGTGACCGCGATGGCGGCGGCGGCCGCCCGCTGCCGGTTCAGGGCTTCTTCCAGCCTTCCTTTGGTGATATCGAAATCGGAGCGGGGCAGCAGATCCTGCTCGTAGAGTTCCATGCTTCTTTTATGATTGGCCCGGGCCAGCTTGACATCATATTCCTCCGCCAGAATTCGGGTCCGCTCGAGTTCCGCCCGGGTGGCTACGACATCCGCTCTTGCAGCCTTCAGGTTGGCTTCCGCTTCCCTGAATTGGGCCAGAAGCTGGTCCCTGTCCAGCTCCACCAGGATCTGGTCCGGAACAACCCGGTCTCCTGCATCCACATGAATGTGTTTTACGATGCCGCTGGCTTTGCTCCGGATCTCGATACGGTTTGAAATCGGTTCCACGACGCCGGTTGCGACGACCGAGCGCGCAATGTCTCCTCTTTCAACTTTCCTGAGGCTGGCGGGATCGACGGTCGGAGGGGCCGAATTCATCTGCCCTAAAATGCCGATCGCCGCAAGAATGATAATTATGAAGATAAGCAGGGTCAGCCATACTTTAGATTTTTTCTTCTTTGCCATAGCAAGGACTCCGTCTTTGTGGGCCGGTATAAATGCGCTTGAAAATCTAAAACTGAATTCTAATTTAATGGAATTAGGGAAGATTACCTTTCTTCCGGGCCCGTTTCAAGACGCCGTACAATATCCAATTACAATAATCCTCCAAGGGAACAAACATGATGGTACTACGAATGAGGAATCGGAAAAGTTCACTGGATTTTTCAAAAAATCGAATGCCGCTTATGCGGGTTCAAGTTTTAAATACCCGAAGTATGGGAGGGTAGTATTTTTTTCGTATTTCTTTGTTTTGTATCCGCCCGGGCCTTATATATTAAGAAAGTAGACGACAGTAATATTTTGCCGGCGCAACGCTCTTTCTTACTCGAGGAGATTGTTCATGAAACGGTTCAAAAATATTCTAATAGTAACGAAGGGAAGCAAAGACGACCGCCAGTCGCTCCGAAGAGCTGTGGACCTGTCAAAAAGAAACAATGCGAAACTGAGCCTGGTAGAGGTAATAGAAGTTTCTGATAGTGAAATTTCCAGAATCAGCTCCAAATTAAAAGGACGCGACCTGAGCGGGCTGTTGGTCCAGGACCGAAAAGCCGGGATCGATGCGCTGTTGAAAGAAACGGATTTTTCCCTGTCCCGTTTGGATGTCGTATTCGGGGTTCCTTTCATAAAGATAATCCAACATGTACACCGCTATGACTTTGACCTTGTAATAATGGCCGCTGAAGGGAAAGGCGAACTGAAACAAAGACTGTTCGGTACCACCACAATGCATCTCATGCGCAAGTGTCCGTGTCCGTTATGGGTGCTCAAACCGTCCGCTGATGTCGCCTACAGGAGGATACTTGCAGCGGTCGACCCGGTTGAGCCGGATAACGTAAAGGAAAATCTGAACCAGAAGATAATGGAACTGGCTACATCCATGGCCGAGATTGAAAAAGCGGATCTTCATGTGGCCCACGTATGGGATCTTGTCGGGGAATCCCTCCTTCTAAGAAGAGGGGTTATGACTCAGGGGGATGTGAAGGCGATGGTCGCGGAAGAAAAAGAGGAACGTCGCAGGGCCCTGGAGGGGCTGATGATGCAGCATTCTGCTACAGACATTGTGAGGAAATCCCACCTGCTTCGCGGCAATCCGGGGGAAGTCATTCCTGAATTCGCATCAAAAAAAGATATCGACCTTGTAGTCATGGGAACAGTCAGCCGCCATGGTATAGCCGGGCTGCTGATCGGCAATACAGCTGAACAGGTCATTCAAAGGGTCGATGCATCGGTTCTTACCGTTAAGCCTTTAGGCTTTGTAACCCCGGTTCTTTAATCAATTTTCTAATGAAATAAATAAACACGCCCGTCAGCGCCAGATTGAGTGCCAGGGAGAGCATCGCCACGGTTACGACCGGCCCCCCGATGCCGTAACTCAAGCTGAGAACCAGAACGCCGGCTCCAACCTCGCCGCGGGGCCACATTCCGATGGCCACAGCCAGCCGCTGGCGCCAGTGTGCTTCCTGTCGATAACAGAAGAACGGGTACATTTTTCCGATGTTGCTGAGAATTGTGACCATCAAAACGTGCAGAGCAATCATTCCCCACGTCAGATTGGGTTGGCCGGCGGTGATCGTGG
>JAFGTD010000272.1 GCA_016934295.1 Acidobacteriota bacterium | reverse complement strand
CCGCGGCGTCGTGCACCGCGATCTGAAGCCCGCCAACATCATGATCGACGGGCATGGCCGCGTCCGCATCACGGACTTCGGGCTTGCCGTTGCTGTAGAGGATGAATCTCAGGCGGTTGAAATCGCCGGCACCCCGGCTTACATGGCGCCCGAGCAGCTTGCCGGCAAAGGGGCGACGGTCCGCAGCGATATCTATTCCCTGGGACTGGTTCTGTATGAAATCTACACCGGCAAAAGAGCCTTTACGGCCTCGACCCTGGCCGAGCTTCGCCAGCAGAAGGAGACTGATACGCCAAGGGCCCCGTCGGAGATTCGTGAAGGCGCCGATCCGGTGGTGGAGAGGCTGATCCGGCGATGCATGGAACGCGATCCCAATGCCAGGCCTGCGTCGGTGGCGCAGCTTGCGCTCGCGCTTCCTGGAGGCGATCCGCTGGCGGCCGCCATCGCTGCAGGCGAAACCCCGTCTCCGGAAATGGTGGCGGAATCCGGAGGGAAAGAGGGGCTTCGCCCGGCCGTGGCCTGGGGCCTTCTTGCGGTCATCATTGCAGGGATGATAGCAGTCATGGCCATCAACGACCGGATTATGCTGCACCGGCGCATACCTTTCGAAAAATCGCCGGATGTTCTGGTTGATGATGCCCGGGAGATTATCCGGAAGGCCGGATATACGGAGAAAGCTGTTGACAGCGCTTATGGTTTTTTCCTCAATTCCGATCTCATCCGCTACATCGAGAAATCGGATCACACCGCTGATCAATGGAAGCGGCTTGGCTCGAATGCGATCCTCTTCTGGTACCGGCAAAGCCCGTATCCACTGGACGCGCCTATGCTAAACAATAGCGAAATTACCGGTATAGGCCTTGTATCTTTCGATGATCCTCCCATGCAGTTTTCAGGAGAGGTCATGGTCTTACTGAATACGGAGGGACGCCTGGTATCGCTGCGTGCAATACCGCCGCAGGACGTGGAATTATCCGGCCCTGCTGCTCCTGCGCCCGATTGGGACAGCTTGCTTTCTGAGGCGGGGATCGATCCTTTGCAATGGGAGGATTCCAATCCTGAATATAATCCGCAGTCGTATGCAGACAGCAGGGCCGCCTGGGAAAGCTCCAATCCTGACTGGGCCGGCACAAGGATAGAAGCGGCGGCATACCGGGGCAAACCGGTCAGTTTTGAATTCCATGATCCGGCAAAACGGGACTCCCGGAATGTACCTGCTCCTCCTCGCCAAAGACTCGTGGTCATTTATGTATTAATTGATGTCGTTTTATTGGTGGGATTCTTTTTTGCCAGGAGGAATCTGCGGCTGGGAAGGGGGGATCGCCGCGGTGCAATGCGCATGGCGATCTTTGTAGGCATTTTATTCATGCTCTTTGCAAATCTCGCCGCACACCACAATCTGAATGCGGATGAAGTGACCCTGGTCAGCTCTTTTGCCGCAGGCAGTATTGCAATAGGCATTACCGTTTGGGTTCTCTATATAGGTCTTGAGCCTTTCGTCCGGCGCCGGTGGCCCCAGGTCCTGGTTTCCTGGACGCGGCTGATATCCGGAGACTGGAACGATCCGCTGGTTGCCCGCGATCTGTTGATTGGAGCGGCGGCAGGCGTTTTGATACTGGTGATAAATCTTACAGTAGTCTATCTGATTCCTTCGTGGTTTGGGCATTCTCAACCGCCTTCCGAAGCTTCCTATATCGGTATTTTGGGACCGCACTTTGCACTGCGCGTGTTTCTATTATACCTGTTTGGAGGCATCCTATTTGCCGTGATGGATGTCAGCATCCTTTTCTTTTTACGTATTTTGATGAAGCGTCAAATTTTTGCCGTCATTTTATTCGTCCTCTTTTTTTCAGCTCTATTAAACACGACTCCATGGTCATTTACGGGATTTGCTACAAATTTGGTTATTAATTCCATATTCGTTTTTATCCTGATGCGTTTTGGCCTGATCGCACTTGCCGTTTCTCTTGTTGTGTGGATGTTCTGCCTGGGATTTCCACTGACACTCGATGGTTCCGCATGGTACAAAGACTACAGCTACGCCGCCCTTGCTGTGTTTGCGGTAGTGGTAATCTATGCCTTCCGCAAAGCCCTCGGCAGCCGTCCCCTCCTCGCCCCCTCCCGTCTCGACGGCTGATTTTTCCAAAAGAACACGCAGCCCGATCGAGGGCGATCTCGCATGGACGTATTGTTGCGCAACCGATAAAGGAGTGGGATTTCATGCAGCCGACTGCATCATCCAGTTGCGAAAATCGTCCGCTGTGGGACGCCACTACTCCGTAAAACCTTCCAATCTCTTGGTTTAGAAGACCATCTTAGGATATAATCCCAAGTTGGGCATTCTGGATTCGTGTAATAAGGCTTTCTGAAACAATACTAAGGGGCGACGCAAAAATAACTTCACATTTTGGTTTACCATTCATACATTAGAATAGTTTAGGTATACGGTAAGGTTGCCGGCTTTGTGGATCGAGGAGGAAAGGGAAGTCACCGTAATTTTGTGCATCCGAAGGTTCCCAGACCTATAACGATTTCCGGGAAACCTGGTGATGATGCGCGCGCATACCAGGAAACTGCAGTCCGTCTGGCAATTGAGGAATCGAAAAAATGAAAGAAAGTGCCAAATATGTAAAAATAGTCGAATGGTCCGAGAAAGACCATTGCTTTGTTGGAAGCTGCCCGGGTCTTATTTATGGCGGTTGCCATGGAGACGACGAAAAGCAGGTCTTTGAGGAATTGTGCTCGATCGTAGAGGAAGTCATCAAGATATACAAAAAAGATAATAAGCCTCTGCCTCCACCTACCTCAGGAAAAGACTACGCAAATAAAATGCTGGATGTTGCTTAACCCGTTGAGCACACCAAATTCATCAATTATGATAAAGAGATATCCTGCCCAGTTGCGAAAATCATCCGCTGTGGGACGCCACTCTCAATAGGGTCCTCTATCACTATCCATATATTCAATAATATTTAGCTCATTTGGCTAGAAGGTGATTAGACCAATTGTGATCTTCTCATTTTCGAGAAGTTTGCTGCATTATATGAATCTTCTGCCTAATATCATACGAGGATTGACACTGAATCATATAGGGGAGTATTTTAGTAGTATGAAAGTCAAGACATCTATCACACTATCCGAAGATTTATTACGGGCTATTGATCGCCAACAGGCTGGATATAATAGCCGGTCGGAATTTATAGAGGCAGCGGCTCGCAGCTTCCTGGTTCGTTTGGAGAGAAAAAAAACAGAACAGCGCGATCTCGAAATCATCAACCGAAACGCCGACAAGCTCAACGCTGAAGCTGAAGATGTCCTGGCCTATCAGGTGTCCCTGTGAGACGTGGAGAACTGTACCGGGTTAAGCGTCCCTCGTCTCAAGACCCGAAGAAATACCGCGTGTTTGTTGCGGTCAGCCGACAGGTGTTGATCGACTCACGCTTTTCAACCGTTGTCTGTGCGCCGGTCTACACCGCCTACGAGAACCTCTCCACTCAGGTGCCGGTCGGGATAGATGAAGGATTGAAACATGAAAGCAGCATTCACTGTGATGAACTTATAAGCCTTCCAAAATCCATGTTGACTAATTTCATCAGCAAATTAAATGACGATAAGATGAGATTGCTGGACAAAGCCCTCAAAGCTGCTCTTCAGATCTATGACGAATGAAAGGCTGTGAACCGAACTAGCTGTAGTACGGAATTGTATTTATTCCAAGCTGCTTTTCTCATCCAGTTGCGAAAATCGTCCGCTATGGGACGCCAACAAAAGAGAGTTACCGGTGTGTATTACTTCTGAACGCGAACGGAATCCACCATAGGGCGCATGAGGTATTCAGAGGTCTGCTCCGGATCCATGGGAGGTCCGTCGAACTCAGCGAAAGCTGCGATTTCGTTATTGGATGCCGCGCAGAGGTATAATTGGCAGATGCCGCCGCTCATTGTCGCGCAGCGTATAACGGCAGTGTCAGGATCGTAATAAATGTCCATGTAGGTTTGTACCGGGATAAGATAGTAATAAACTACCTCAATTCGAATCCCTTCGCTAAACCGGGAAATTGAGCCCGAGAGCTTCAGCACCGGCAGTGAATCAACAACTGTAGCCAGGCTTTGTTGAAGCTGATGCCAAAACTTGGGGCCTTCCTGTTGGAGAAGAGGCGATGCCCCTACCTCTAACTTTCGAGCGGATTCCTTCTTTGCTTCGGCAAGCTCATCCTCTCGCCGTATTTTTTTCATCCATTCCGGAACAAGTGCTTCGTTCATTCGTTTTATCTTCTGTTTTCAACAGGAGCTTATGTTCATGTCCTATCCACTTGCCGAAACCTGCGGTCGGATATAAAACAAACTGCACGAATTGACACGAAATGCTTCGTGCAGTTCGTGCAGTTTGTGTTGGTACCGTTAACCTAATTTATCGTTCTTTTTCAATGTTTCCGCTACTTTCGGCATATTCATTTCTGCAAGAGTTGCTTCAGTCGGGAAGCCGCTATCGGGATTGTATCCCTGGAATTTATAGAATCTGGTTTTAAAATCCTCGAATTTGGCGCGATCCAGTTTTCGGCCCTGGCCCTGGTTATATTCCCATTTGCCGTCAATGTACATGGGCAGTATGTTTCCCCTGTCTTCTTTGTCATATATGTAATCGGGGAATGTTTCCATTTTCTTGGTTCTGCCCTGCAGTACCCAGATAGACCGGTCGAGAGTATAAATTTTGTGTCCGATTTCCATAGAGTCGGCAAAGGAAAGATTTTGTCCCGTAACCGCATTCCAGAATCTTGGCTCGGCCTCTGGAGTGGCGCCTCTTCGATCCGCGGTATTGTTGGTGATGCACATCGGCCATCTCCAGCCGCAGAATCCCATGCCCATCCAGAATTTTTCGTAATGCTTAACCCAGGCGACCAGTTTGATTTTGGAGTCCGAGTAAATTCCGGTTTCAGGACTTTCGCCATAATCCACAAGGTAACGGTCGTCGTTATAGGGGACCATAGCTTGCCTGTAGAGATCGGAAGCTTCCTCTGCAGTCAGGTAGGGATTCCTCTCTTGTGCCATCCAGTGGAGAGGATAGTTG
>JAFGTD010000271.1 GCA_016934295.1 Acidobacteriota bacterium | reverse complement strand
TGGCTGGATGTTTCAGGCTAAAAAAATCCTCCCCGTCCCTGGAAAGATGAAAAATGCCCTTGACATCCCCTTTCATAGGACAGCCTATACGGAAAAGTGAAACTTTCCGTAACTCCCCAAAAGTCCCGTTATGGGAAATAACTGTTACACGCCCACCTGAAGTTTGATTTTCAGATTACTCCTAGCAGCTTTACTGCTGACTCTGATTGTGCCGAACACCGACTGGAAACCGTCTTTTGTGACTTTGAAAACGTACTCCCCGTCCTTTTATGAAGATATATGAAAACTGCCATCATATTTCGTCTTAACGCCGCGAATACGCCCATCCGGGTTGTCCCTCCGAATTTCGAAAAGAGCGTCTGGAATCGCAGCTCCTGAAGAGTCGATGACCTGTCCCCGCACTTCACGCAACTCGGCCACGCCCTCATACTCATTCATGATGTGTTCAGTCGGAGATATCGTGAAGCCTTTGAGTTTCGGATAATCATTTCCGAATCGCTGTTGACCGAAAAGTATAGCGACCGGCAATACAAGAAATATACCGATTAGTCGCATTAAGAACCTCTTTGGGATTAAGCACTCTATGGGTTGCATTATATCATCACCTGGATGAATCCCGCGATGTCCCGTTCTCCGAAGTTACACATATTCTGTTCCTGGCATCTTGGTCGATAAGTCGGCTTATCGGAAACTGAGAATCCTTGATCATGTCATGAAAAACACTGTTGGACTCAGGTAATTTTTCACCGAATTAAAGACAATCCTATAAAATCGATTTGATTCTAGGAATTCATTAGTAGCATAAGAAATTTGTGCTTGCAGTTTTGCATCTGAAGCGCAAGGATGAGCATATTCAGGTTGTTTTCAAACTTCAAAGTATTCGGGCCATAGGGACTCATTTCTGTGAAATTAAAGCAATTAATCGCGAATTTTCTAACGATTACAACAGGAATTATCGCGGGCTTTCTATCTTTTGCTGTTTTGATTTTATTGGCAATTGACTGTTTTATTTTACCAAACAAGATGTCCCGGATTACTGAGACAAATCCAACTGATGTTCAAGAGGTTGATGCGTCGGAAGGCATTCCAATACGCGAATTGGGGCAATGTCGAATTGACTTTACCGAAATTGGGCGTAGGGCGAGGTTTTCTGGAACTGCGATTTACCAGGCAACAGTTGGTGTTGAAGGTGTGATCAAAGATCTTAAGGCAATCAATGGTGTCGATCTTTTATCGCAATTTGTCCAGATAGAACAATTCGAATCATGTGTCAAACGTTGGAGATTTGGAGAAGAAGGTGAATATAGTCTCATCTTGACCGCTGGGACAACCGGTAAAACCCTGGAAGAAGGTTGGAAAATCCAAGTAAGAAAAGATGGTAAATCATTGACGGTAAGGCTAAACGGATCGGTTGTTCCTCAATAATCTACAGATTATTGAGAAGAGATGAATTCCTTAAAATTATTACCTGTCTTGATATTGTTGTCTTTTTGCTCATTATCCAACGCGCAAAATAGTCTCGACGAAATAAAGATTTCGGAATCTGCAGAGGCTGTATTTATCCAAAACCAGGATTTCAAGTCAATTGTCTTCGCTTATTTGGATTACTCCTCATGTAACGATGAAAAGTACCAAGATTTTATTGGATTATACTCTCTGTTTTCGAAGGAGTATCTCAATCGGTTTTTCCCTAATATTAATTCGGCCGAGGAACATGAAACCGTTCTCTACCGCGCTATCGATAATTGGAAGAATCTAAGACCGCCCCAAGTGGATGATCAAAAATTAGAGGAACGGTCAAAACTTATGGCCGAGTTGATGGAAAAGTATTCGAATAAAATATTGGATCAAAATATTGTGGACATTTTTGGTCCACCCGATTCCAGAATGGGCTCGGGAATGCCTTATGTGGTTTATTATTTAAAAGACGGTCTTGTAATCGGCCTTAACATGAAGCCCCAAATGAAAGCCTTATCCATAAGTCATCCCGGCGAATAACTTGAATCCAGGAATGTTCCCGACTTATTGGAGACTGATAGGAAGAACAACCAGGTTGAGGTCGGACCATAACAAATAATAGATAAAAAAGTAGTTAGTGCTGATCTTACTTTTAAAAACTGACACGCAGAAAAGAGGGCCCTTATCTGCAGCTAAGCGATATGGGTAAAAGATTTTGGAAATAGCCCCACCTCTTGAGTGATAAACGCTGTTTCAATCCTGAATTTGGGGGTGTCAGCGTTAGAGAGCTGTAAATTCCGGTAAAACACGTACCATTTTGCTACTGAGACCGCGGAGGAATGGCCGAGTGGTTGAAGGCGGCGGTCTTGAAAACCGGTGACGTATTCGGGTGTAAAACGGTTTTAAAAATCCATCAGATTCAAAACAGGTCTTATCAGTAACTTCCATCCCATCCGGCCGGCCTGGCCCAGAGCCACAACGCCGCGTATGCCTTGAGGTTTGCATTCAGGGGTTCGCTGTGCGCCGAGGAGCAATCGTACTATTCCACCCCTTCTATGTGAGAGTTCTGCCATTCAACCGCCCAGTTGCCGCCATCATGGTCGCAGCTGTCCGTAACATACATATTACCGAAATACGCCCCCATCCGGATCGTAGCTCTCGATATCTTCACAGTCGTATAGGATTTTATCGTTGATTTCGCAGTAGTCCCTTCGGAGGGAAATACGGTTCTCCGTGTAGCGACTCCGAAAAAATTGTAGTTTCTCGAAATACCCTGATATAAGCTGACGGTCTGCGGTAATTTCTTGAAATGCAGTCAATCAGGGAGGAACCTGCCATGGCTAGAGCCCCCAAAGCAGGAAATGAAAAAGAACAGGGGAAAAAATATTCAAGGCGTCATTTTGTTGCCGGCGGAGGTGTCGTACTGGCGGGAGGCGCTTTGAGTTCCTATGCCGCTCCCACAGCGGCCGCGGCCCCTGCCAAAGCATCCGACTATCCCCAATCCACGGCATATCTGGTCTACGACAGCCGACAATGCGCCGGCTGCCAGAGCTGCATGCTGGCCTGCTCGCTGGTCCATGAAGGAGAAGCCAGCCTGTCACTGTCGCGAATCCAGGTCACCCGCAGCGTACTTACCCGATACCCTTATGACATCCAGATTGCCGTCTGCCGGCAGTGCCCCGAGCCGCTCTGCGTCGCCAACTGCCCGACCGGCGCCTGCCACATCGATATCGCCAACGGCAACGTGCGAAGAACCGACGAGTCCAGGTGCATCGGTTGCCAGACCTGCCTCGAATCATGTCCCTTTACCCCGCACCGTACCGTCTGGAAACCGGACGCCAGCAAGGCGACCAAGTGCGACCTTTGCACCGACGCTCCTTACTTCAGCAAGCCGGGCGGCCCTTCCGGGCAGCAGGCCTGCGTAGTTACCTGCCCCATGGGAGCATTAAAAGTTGTTCACGAACTCCCCTCGCAAACCGATATCGGCGGTTACGACGTTAACCTGGCGCCGCCGCCTCCACCCCCGGGACAGTTTGGATTTCCGGGCGCCAAACCGAAAGGTTCGGCGAAATCCGCACCTGAAAAGCTGTAAGAAAGGAAAGGAGGCGCATCATGACTACACCGGGATATGCAGGCAAAATTCTGAAAGTGGACCTGACAGGCAAGAAGGTAGAGTCCATAGACACTTCCAAATACGAGGCCTTCGGCGGCGGGTATGGAATGGGCGTAGCCCTTTTCTGGGACCTATGCGTGGCGCCAGGAGGCTGGGATCTGCAGGATCCGTTCGACCCTCGAAATATCGTCTCCCTGATGACGGGGCCTCTGGCCGGAACGGGACTGCCCTATACCGGGCGGACCAATGTTTCCGGGCTCTCACCGCAAGCCTGGCCCATCTGCTGGTTTTCTCGCAGCAATTTCGGCGGCAGCTTCTCCGCGACGCTTAAAATGGCCGGCTGGGATGGAGTGGTCGTGCAGGGAAAAGCGGAATCCCCGATTTATATCAATATCGCCGACGACCGGGTAACCCTGGAAGACGCCCAATCGCTCTGGGGATTGAACACCTGGGAAACTCAGGAAGAAATTTACAAGACGTACAGCAGCAAAAATCACGGAAGGTACGGCAGCGAATGGCAGAAAATCGGCGATAATTATACCACCATGCTGCCTTCGATCGTCACCATCGGCATGGCGGGAGAAAACAAAACCCGTATCGGATCTCTGATTCATGGCGGCGGTTCCGGGGCCGGACAGGGAGGTTTCGGAAGCGTTTTCGGATCCAAAAACCTGAAAGCCATCGCCGTTATCGGAACCGGCAGTGTTAAAGTCGCCGATGCGAGGGCGGTAAGAGACGCCCGGGAATGGTATTCGACGAAATTCCCCGGCCGTGCCTCCAGCACCGGTTCGGCGGCCTGCACCGGATGCAACCGCGCCTGCCGCAAAAGAGACGCAACGCTGGGGAAGGACTCCGACGGCTGTACGGAATCGATCTGGTACAATCTTCCGTCGCCACCCTTTGAACGCACGTCGACAAGAGACAGAAGCAGGGCAGCCGATATTGCACAGAAGTACGGGATTAACGCCTTCGATATCTGTTTCGGCGGGCCCATGGCCTTTCCCAGCCCTCCGGATCATCCGATCCAGCCGGCCGTTCCGGCCCACACCGGATCGGGCTGGTACTTCAAGCAGCTCTACGATATGGGAATTATCGGTCCGGGAAAAGAGATCGACACAGCTCCCCTGCCGATGGAAATGTACGACCAGGTGGAATTCGCGGAGGCTTATGCAACCGCGATCTGCAAACGTGTAGGGATCGGCGATCTTCTGGCCGAAGGCGTAGCCCGATTCGCCGAAGCTGTCGGCAGAATATCGGATATGGACACGATTCTGCGCTGCCCCGCATGGGGATTCGTGGATCACTGGACGATGCCTTCGGTGGAGTGGGCCTACGGCAATCTGATGGATTCCCGTGATATCAACAATCACGACATGTCCCTGAACAGCCGGACTATGACGTGTGAAGAGGTGGTGAAGACGGCTGCAAGCGGGACCCTGCCCTGCGAGGGTGACGCATTCATGTTTGATTACAGCTGGCAGGGCGAACAGGCATTCGAGACGGGAGTTTATTCCAGGCATAAGGCCGAATTTGTGGCCTGGCGCCAGCACTATGCCACGTTCTACAAGGAATCGATGCTTCTGTGCGACTGGGCTTTTGCCAACCTGATGAGCATGGCCTCCCCGGACGGTAAAGGGGCCACTCCCGAGACGGAGCCACTCTTCCTGAAAGCGGTCACGGGCAAGGATTTCAAATTCGCCGACGGCATTGAAACAGGCCGGAAAATCTGGAACCTGAAGCGGGCGATTTTCTCGCTGCAGGGACGGCACCGCGACATGGAGAAGTTCGCCGGGTTCATGTGCCGGCCGGGAGCGTCCAAAGCAGCCCTGGGCGGCAGATTGCCGGTTTATGACGGTACGAAGTGGGAATTTCAAGATTGCACCGATATGTACCTGGACGAACAGGGCGTCGAACACTGGAAAACCGCCTTCTACGATGTCGAGGGCTGGGACAACATGACGGGGTATCCCAAACGCAAAACCCTGGAAGACCTCGGTCTGAAGCATGTGGCCGACCTGCTTCAGGCCAGGAACAAACTGGGATCCGGATAATAAAAGCAAAGTCGTAATATAAGAATTAGCCGCTTCGCTTCCGGCATGGGATTAAAGGAGGGCGGCGACAGGAGGATTCCAATGGCATCACCCGGCTTTGCAGGAAAAATCCTCAGAGTAAATCTGGCCACAAAACAGATCGATTCAATCGATTCCTCCGTCTATGAGTCTTTCGGCGGAGGCCTCGGAAGCGCCATTGCCATTTTCTGGGACCTGTGCGTGGCTCCCGGAAAATGGGACCTGCAGGATGCTTTCGATTCCCGGAATATCGTAACGTTGATGACAGGCCCCTTGGCCGGGCTTGGCATTCCCTATGCCGCAAGAACCAGTGTGTCGGGAGTGGCGCCCCAACCATGGCCGGTCAACTGGTTTTCCCGGAGCAATTTCGGCGGCAGCTTCGCCCCCATGCTCAAGTTCGCCGGATGGGACGGTGTGGTTGTGGAGGGCACATCGGCTGGTCCCGTCTACATTCAGATTGTCGACG
>JAFGTD010000270.1 GCA_016934295.1 Acidobacteriota bacterium | reverse complement strand
CCCATTACCTCTTTCAGCAGCGACTTTGAAAGGGATTCCGTATAAAACGGTCATATTCCATCGACGGAAAGAAGGGTTGATTCCTCCCGGAATCCCGGTTTGGCAAGAATTATCTGGATGTCGCCGATCGCCCGTTCCCGAAACCCCCCTTCGCAGTAGCAGAAGTAATAGTGCCAGGTTCGAATAAATTCTTCGGTAAATCCCAATGCCCGGATTCCCTCGATATTACTATGAAAATTTTGCCGCCATCGGGCCAGGGTTTCCGGGTAATGCCGGGTGATGTCTTCCAGATCAAGAAATCGCAGATCTGTCGTTCGGCCGACCGATCGGCAGATAGCCCAAAGGGAGGGAAGACAGCCGCCGGGGAAAATATACTTCTGAATAAAGTCCACCGACCGTCTATATCGCTCATAATCCTGGTCGGGGAATATGATTGCCTGCAACAGCATCAAACCGCCGGATTCCAACAACGCGGAGCATTTTCTGAAATAAGTGTCGAAATATTCATAACCGACGGCTTCAATCATCTCGATCGATACGATCTTATTGTAGCGGCCCCGGAGCTTGCGGTAATCCTCCAAAAGCACTTGGATACTCCGGGCCATGCCCCCGTCTTCGACCTGTTTCTTCACAAATTCATATTGCCGGCGGGATATTGTCGTTGTTGTGACCCGGCATCCGTACCTTCCGGCGGCATGCAGGGCAAAGCCTCCCCAGCCGGAACCGATTTCAAGAACGTGGTCCTTCTCTTTCAGGTCAAGTTTCCGGCAAATACGATCGAATTTGGCGATGGCCGCCTGATGGAGCGTACTCTCCCTTTCCGGGAATATCGCGCAGGAATAAGCCAGCGTCGGGTCCAGGAAGAGCGCGAAAAAATCGTTGCCGAGATCGTAGTGATCGGCGATGTTGTGGCGGCTGCCTCGAAGCGTATTGCGCCGCATCCGGTGGGCGGCGATTTTCAACAGGCTCCATATCCGTGCGGCTCCCTTCTCCATTTTTGAAGCTATGGCCGCGTTGCGGCAAAAGATTCTGACCAGGTTCACCAGGTCGTCGCATTGCCAGTATCCACGGATGTAGGATTCCGCCGCGCCGAGGCTTCCGTTCAGCGCGACCTGGCGATAAAAGCGCAGATCCAGAATCTGTACGGTTGCCGCCGGAGAGCCGTTTTCCGTGCCGAAATGAAAAGTACGATCTCCTTCCGAAAATACGATTTTCCCAGTACGCAACGCTTCCATCGACCGGAGGAACAGACGCCGGAACAGGGAATCCGTCGCGCTTGTAGATTGTTTGAACGGTTTAGCGGAAGATTTTGATATTTCCTGCATGCGTGTCCTGTCCGCCGGTTTCTCTAAGGGTGGCCGTAAAAGCGGCTGCCTTTTCTCCACAGTTGCAGCGCCTGCCAATAAATGCCCCGGGTGATTCTCAGGGTCATGGCCGGATAACGCGCCAGGGTGCGGAAAAGTGTTCCGCGGCTTAAATCTTTCCGGTTCAAAATCATGGCAACATCGAAAATTCTCTCATTGCCGATGATTTCAGCGATTGAAACGGTCAGACGGACGTCCGGGTTATTGAGGCTCCACTCATAGTCCCCCTCCATCTGCATGAAGGGGGATACATGAAAATTTTTTTCATGTCGAAATCGCAGCTGGTGAGGCCGGCCTGTTCGGTTTTTCTCCCATAGGACGTACCAGTGCTTTTCCAGCCATGGAGTATTTGTTACTTCGGCCAGGATGCAGGCGATGTCGGTCCCGTTCTTTTCAAAACAGTAATAAAGATTCAGGGGGCTGAAATAGTAGCCGAAGCTGCGGACGTGCGTAAGAAGGCGGACGGGTCCGCTGCATGATTGCCCGGTCTGGGTTTTCAGAAATTTCCGAACCGAGTCGATGAGAGGAACCCTGTTATCGCCTAGATGGTCCTTGCGGCAGAATGAAGCGAGGGAGAAAGGGAAATCGCTCAAGCCGATACCGCTTTTTAAAAGAGACGGCAGTTCATCCAGGTCGAAATACAGCATGTAAAGCCGGTATTGAAAAATGTGCGCAACGGGTTTTATCCGTCGGTGCCTGACACGCCCTTCGTAAATGCAGCTCAACATGTTTCCAACCGCCTGTTGAAAAATTCACCGACAGCCAGAGCGCTCTTGACGCCGTCCTCGTGGAAACCATACCCGCAGTAGGCGCCGCAGAAGTAGGTGCGGTTTTTGCCGGTGATCTCGTGCAGTCGTTTCTGCGCCGCCAGAGCAGCCCTATTATAAACAGGGTGGTGATAGATGATTTTCCGCAGGATTCTATCCGGCCGGATTCTCTGCGTTTCGTTCAGCGATATACAGATGGGAGAGGGCGAGCGGTGCCCCTGCAGTCGATTCAAATTGTAGGTCAGGGCTACCGGACTGTTTTCCTCTTCCGGGATGTAATAGTTCCAGGAGGCCCAGGCGCGTTTCCGATGCGGCAGAAGAGCGGGATCGATATGCAGGACGGTTTCGTTCCGTTGGTAGGGGATGGCGGATAGGATTTCTCTTTCTTCTCGGGTGGCGTCGGCGAGGAGGGCCAGCGATTCATCGGAATGCGTTGCCAGGACGATGCTGTCGAACTGTTCCGATTCCCCGCTCTGTATTTTGACGGTTACCCCGTCTTTACCTCGAACGGCGGAGACGACCGGGCAGTTCAACCGAATACGGTCCTTAAAGGGAGCTGTCAGGGCTTGAACGTATTGCCGGGCTCCGCCTTTTACGGTTTTCCATTGCGGGTGCCCGGTTACTGTCAGAAGCCCGTGGTTATTGAAAAAAGCGAGAATAAAGCGGGCGGGAAACTGAAGGAATGCATCCGGCTGTGCCGACCAGATGGCGGCTCCCATCGGGACGATATAATTAGCCACAAACGGATGGCTGTAGTGCCCTTTTTTCAGATACTCACCGAGAGTGGAATCCTCCACCGGGTGGTCCAGGAAATCCTTTGCGTTGCGGTTGAAGCGCAGGATATCCAGAAGCATACGATAAAAAGACGGGCGGATAATGTTCCGGCGTTGGGCGAACAAACCGTTCAGGGAACTGCCCTGATATTCCAACCCGGATCGGCCGCATCGCACGCTGAAACTCATGTCGCTTTCGCGGGCCTCTATTCCGAGAAGATGCAGCATTTTCACGAAGTTCGGGTATGTGCGGTCGTTGAATACCATGAAGCCGGTGTCCGCGGCGTATTTATTGCCGAATGCCTCCAGCGAGACCGTATTAGTGTGTCCCCCGATATATTCGTTGGATTCGAAAATGTGTATGTCGTTTTCCTTGAGGAGAAGGCGGGCTGTGAGTATTCCGCTGATGCCGCTTCCAACAATGGCGATTTTCATGATAGACGCCTGTGAGCTCTAAGCCCGCATGTCCCTGAAATCCTGTCCGGCTATGATTCTAAAGAGATTATATAGCAATCAACGGGCAAGCGATATACGGATTCATGTTACCGGCATTTTATTTTCTTGGAATTCCGAATTATTCCTTTTTTAGGGTATCATTACCGATAGTACAGTTGAATCTTTCTTTAAAAATCGAAGCGATCCCGTGCGAGGAAATTATGGACATGACAATCCTGAAGGCGGTTCGTATTTACCTCATCACCGTGCCTGTTTTCTTCATTATCGACCTGATCTGGCTCGGCGTTGTGGCAAAGGATTTTTACCAGAAGCGCCTGGGATATCTGATGCGCCCCCAGGTTAATTGGACGGCCGCGGTTGTTTTCTACCTGGTTTTTATTGTTGGAATCGTGTTTTTTGCCGTTCGACCCGCTCTGGAGGGCCAGAGCCCGACCAGAGCGCTCCTTTACGGCGCATTATTCGGTTTCTTTACTTACGCCACTTACGATCTGACCAATCTTGCAACGGTCAGGGAGTGGCCGATAACGGTTACAGTGGTGGATCTGATCTGGGGAACGGTTCTTTGCGGCGCGGTTGCCTGGATAAGCTACTTCATCAATCACAAGATTGCATAGATTGGAATTGCGGCGCGAAATACGGTCCGAAGATTTCATGCATGCGATGGTCCGGGCTGTTAGGGTGCTTCTATGAATAGGGCTGCATGAATCAAAGGAGGAAAACTGATGAGCGGTATGGATGCATACAGCGGTCTTCTGGAACTCGTGAAGAAAAGGCGCACGCACCGTCGGTTTCTGCCGGATCCGGTTCCGGATGAGGCTATCACAAAAATTGTCGATGTGGCGCGATGGGCCCCTTCGGGTTTCCATACGCAGTCCTGGGAATTTGTCGTCGTCAGGAAAAAGGACGTGAAGGATAAAATCGTGGCCGTCCTGGAAAAGTACGGCCCGCCCATTAAAAATCCGGCCGGGGAAACATCCGGAGGAAGCTTCCGGGATGCACCGGTTTTTATAATTCTGTTCTGTGACTGGAGGGCCAGAGCGGGATTGCCGGCCGGCGCCAGGGAAAGGGATGACCTGGTCGCGAATATATTCTGCTCCAGCATGGCCGGAGCGTTTTTGTACATGCATCTCGCGGCCGCATCCCTGGGATTGGCGTCCCAATGGTATTCCGCGGCCGGGGGGCCGGATTCGGAAAGGGAGATTAAGAAAATCCTCGGCGTGCCGGGGCCGCTGAAAATTTACGATATGATGGCGCTCGGTTATGCAGCCCAGCCCCCCGCTCCCAAGGAGGTCCGTTCTCTCGAAGAAATGATCCATTATGACGACTGCGGATTGAAGGATTTCAGAAACGACGGGGAAGTGGCCGTCTATGCCGAAAAAACCCATGCCTAGTGCCTTGCCGCCCATTAGAATTCGCTGCAAAAACAGCACCGCAGAGGCGCAGAGAGCGCAGAGGTTCGCAGAGAAAAATGTTTTGAGAAAACCGGCCCGCATTTCATGGAAGAAGGTACGCGATCGAATTCTGATAGGGTGACATGCCTTGCTATGAGAAATGCGGGCTAATACTGATTCGCAATTAGCGTAGCGAACCTTGTGTTCGCCCTCTAAGGTATGCCCGGCTTCTATCCGTTCGATTTTCAGGCATCAGGGATTCCCGGACAGTCCGAAAAACCAGGATCCGCACGGAACATATTCGACTATTATTTCGTTATTATGGAAAAAGGATGGGGGAAAAATGGGAGCTAATGCAAAGAGACTTTATAAAAGTCGAAAAAATTGCGTCATTGACGGTGTTTGCGGCGGTATCGGCGAGTACCTCGACGTGGATCCCGTGCTGGTACGGATTGTCGCCGTTTTCTTTCTATTCGTCGGCGGCTCGGCCCTCATAGCCTACATTGTGGGGATGATTATTATTCCGAAAGCCCCCATCGAAGCGGGTGAAACGGAAGAAAACGGTGGGGACCGGACTGTCCCTGTTTCAGAGAGGTCGGAAGGGTTCGGCAAAGCCGGGGGACTTATTTTCGGCGTTATCATGATTGCTTTCGGCGTCCATTTTCTCCTGCGGAATATTCCCTTCTTTCACCAGTATTACTGGCGATTCTGGGATTTTGGATGGCATTTTTTCTGGCCGTCCGTCCTGATTCTCATCGGGCTGCTGATCATCTTCAAGGGTTCCCGAAAATAAACGGGAATAAATACGGGGACATTAATACTAAAATCTGTAAATGAAGTATTTAGCCCCCTTTTTCCCCCTCCATGGCAGGGTCGGTCCGCATTTTTAACAAAGTCTCCTGCAGCCGGACATGCCCATATGCGTTGCCCCGCTACGAAACCTTTTGTAAAATGCGGGCCAAAATCAAAAAAGTCAGAAGCGCAACGCCTTCAAGGGAGAGCAGGTACCATGGCCATGGCCCCAGAAGATCGAGCAGCGAAGGCACTGCGGGCTTCCGGCACAGGTAGCCGTAATTCCAATCCATTGCGGCGTTTATTGTGCCGACCACAATCGCATACGCATTCAACGCGATCATCATGCGAATGACGCTGTTTTTACGCGGACGAAAATTTTTCACTGCAATTATAAAAACGATTCCGAAAAGAATCGCACCGTGGCTCCAGAAGAAGAGAAAGAAATCCCACGAGGGAAATCCCGCAGCCAGGTCCGGAGTAACCAGAGCCTGCAGGGTGCCCCCAAGACCCCAGAAATATGTGATTTCGTAGAGCCATTGACCGGATCGGAATAAGGAAAGAATGCACGCGATCAAAACCAGGTTGCACAGTTCCAGGGGCAGGGAATATTTCCAGCTTAAAGCGCCGGCCATTGCCTGCTGAATGTAGAAAAACACTCCATAAAGGGCCAGCTGGAGTCCCAGCAACCGACCCAGCCATACACGCCCGGAGGACGGCAGCCTCCGGGCGCCCCATGCCAGCAACAGGCATAACGCGGCTATCGTGGCCAGTGCGCCGATATGGTGCAAATCAAAAGGATGGAACCAGGGAGATGTCATGGCGTTATACGGACGCATTCCATGCATACAGAGTTAAAGTGCCGGCTGAAACCACTTTTTGTAGCTGTGGTGGATGAACATAGAATACTCCGGTTTTTCTGAATTTTGTTAGAAATAGGGGTTGAAGTCCCGATAATTTCATGGCTTGGATTATTATTTGGACCCATGAGGGAGCAGTGTTATGATCCGGTCCATGGCGCGACAAGAATCGATCCAACTCCAACATCTGCATACATACTTTTTTTTTCCGTTTTCGATCGACAAGATTACGGTCGTACAGAACCACAAGGATCTCTGGGCCAATTACGGCCATTGGATCGACGGGTTGGATGAATGGATCGGCGTGCATCATGAGGGGCTTCGAAGTCCCCTTATGGATCATGTAGGCTGCTGGCGCCGCGATCCGTTCGGCCGTTTCGACATGGACTCCGCCGCTTACCAGGACATGGTGTTTTTCCATCCTTACGTGCGAAGGGTGTTTTTCGACATCGGCGAAGTGACAAACCGGAACGAGGAGAGAGAGGCGCTGCTTTGCTGCTACACCATACCGATCCCCAATGGCAAGAAGCTGTGGCTTTTCGGCGAAGACATTAACGGGCACTCGGCTTCCGTCGAGATCACGGACCTTCGATTGTTCATGTTTGCCAACGGTGTCGGCATTTTATCCATTGGCGTGGAAGCGTTTGATCTGCCTGTATCCGATGCCCTGTGGATTAACGAATCTTTCCGGAAAGTCTACCCGTCCAGCGGGCGCCAGATCCGCGAAGCCCGTATTCCGGCCCGCATGCAGCTGATTGTCGGGCAGGAAGAGAACCGGGTGATTATTGCGGAGGAGCAGTTTAAAAGAGGCGGGATGGTCGGCTACATGCCGCCTCTGGCCAGAACAATTACATCCCTGCTTTATTTCTGCGACTATTCGCTGCAGGAATACGAACCCGTACTTGATGAAAGAATGGTCGTCAACACCTACGCCTGCCTGAATCCGGACACCGTTCCTCCGGACTTTATTCAATCCGAAGAGTACCAGGTTCTTTTAAGCCGGTTTTTATATGTCGATCTGGGAGGGGACGACTACCGCTACAACATAGACTTCATTCGAAAACAGCTTCCACGACATCTTTACAGACGATGGGCTCATACCGGAACTTATTACGGATTTACCAACTACAGTATTGTAACGACTACTGTAGGCACGTCCGATTGCGACCTGCATATGCTGCGGGAAGGGTTTCTCATCCATCGCATGTTCAGAACCCGCTATTACCTTATGGCCCTGATCGCTCTCTTCTATAGAGCGACACTCCTGGAATTTGCCGAACGCACGGCTTTGATTTCCAAGCGTATTTACCGGGACTGGGAGGACGGCAAGCTCAGCAAGGGCAATGTCCGGATCGCAAGCGACCTGCGCGCCGAGTTCCTGCACTTTTCCAACTATTGGTATTTCGATGAATTGTCCAATAAGGAAGAAGAGTTCGAACATTTCACCATGCATTGCCGCACACTGCGGGTCCAGTCGACGAAGAACGATATCGATCAAGAGATAGAGAAACTGGACACGCTGCTTCAAAGTTACGCCGCCTCCAGGAACACCGAAGCGGTGAACAGGCTGGCGATATTAAGTTTGTTTATCGGCGCCGGAGCCATTCTGACCGGCTATTTCGGCATGAATTTCGGAAGTGCGTTCGAACGCCTGTTTTTCCGTCCGGATGCCGAAACCATCGGTTTCCATTACTCCACGGTGTCGGTCGTTTCAGTCCTTGTGCTGGGAGTTCTTGCATTCGGGCTTTATATGGTAGTCAGCAACTGGTCCGATTATCGTGACGTGCTGATACCGAAAAAGTGGCGGCGCGGAGAGCAGGTGGAAAGCAGCCTGAAGCGCAGTCCCACCAAATGGCCCATTGACGAAGACTTTGAATGAAGCAGTCGGGGGTTCGACTTCGCTCACCCCAGGCAACCGGTAATAGCGTAGGGGCGAACCTTGTGTTCGCCCTGTGAACAAACCAGTCAACAGGACGAGAATACAGAGTCGCGGAATTCTTTGAATAAGAATTCTTTTATTTTAAATTTTCAATCCCTATGCGACGTGATCCGGACTTTTTCGAGGAGCGGGAACTCAGCCTTGTGTATATGGCAAGACGGCTGAAGGAATCGCTCGCCGTTGAGAAAGTTCTGGATGCCGGCAGCATGGACTATGCCGTGGAACCCGCATACTACCAGAGCGGACTGTTGTTCCGTTCGACAAAGATTGGTGCGTATTTCTATGTCCTGCCCCAGGATGAAGATCGCGCGCGTTCACTCCTGCGAGAAGGCGGATACAAGCCCTATGAAATACCGCCCAACCGATGATTACTTAATGATTCCTTTTTGATTATTTTGCCCCTGAACGGGAACATTATAGCTATTACCTGCGTATAATATTTGAATTCGGATCCTGACTGCCCGAGGGAGATTTCGTCCGGCGGGGGATTATTGCTTCATTTTATCAATATCAGCCTTTTCGATTGCAGCAGGAAATTTGTAGCGTCAATGCCGTGACGCTGTGTAAATCCACAATGGCCGGATCAGCGTTCCGGAATACGGTTGTTTCTACCGTCAGGGAAGCAGATATCCCGCCTTCCCGGTTCCGCCGTGCCGGATCCGCATGG
>JAFGTD010000269.1 GCA_016934295.1 Acidobacteriota bacterium | reverse complement strand
ATGCCTGGCCCGATTCCTGAACCGGACACGACTGGAGACCTGGGTGGTTAATGGATTGAAGCCTGAGCGTGTTTCCGAGTTGCTGGATTTCGGGACCACACACGGGACGAAGATTGCCCGGTTCTTTCTTTAGGGAAGCGTGGCAATTCTGTAAGTATTAATCCGCATTAAGCGCCGGATTCTGGAGGAGCCGACGGACGCGCGCCTCCTCCAATGGACCGCTGCGTTGATTGTCACGGCAAACAGCCGTGCGCATTCCTACGATATCAGCTCCCAGGTTTCTTGCCGGGGACAGATCCTGTTCTCTCAAGGAGCCGGCAAGTCCGAAAAATAGTCCGGCTGCGTGAATTCGTTCCGCCATGGCACGTAATTGTTGCGGATCGAGAAAGTCAAACAGAGTGCATCCGTCTTTGATGTTCGTATCCAGCAGGCATCCCTGAATTCCGGCGCTTTCGGCAACGCGTGGAAGACAGGCGGGATTCATGGCGCCGGAACGTGCATGATCCGCATATCCGGCGGCGACAATGGAAACCGGATATTCCCGTACGGCCTTTCGAATTTCCTTTAATAAAGAGAGCGCTTCCGATTCGTTGCCCGGCCCGTGCATGCCGACCTTAATATAATCGACTCCACAGGCGGCGGCTCCCAAGGCGGCTAAAGCCGCGGTTCCCGGCAGATTGGGCATATCGCCGATTGCGGCGCTGACTGCAACCTTGCCGGCACTGATTTTCTTAATCTCCCGGATTACTGCCGGCGGCTGGGCGCCCAGGGATCCTTCAGCCGGATTCTTGATATCCAGGATTGCCGCACCGCCCGCAATGGCATCGTGCGCTTCCGCCGCAGATAGGACGCTGATCATCAATTTCATTTGTATTTATCCGCTGATCCGTATTTTAATGAAAAATATGGTTTAATAAGCGTTTGAGTTTGTATTAAAAAACATACAATAGCATTTGAATTATTGAATGGATAAAGAATGTAGAAGAAAAATAGCCGCAAATTTAAAAGCACTGATTCGGATAGATAAGTGAAAGGAGACATCGGTTTATGGAATATACGTTCGATCAGTTAAAGGGAATGACTGTTGCGCAGATGCGGGAAATCGCCTCAGGCATCGAACATGAAGCGGTGAAAGGTTACACGCAGCTGAACAAGGAACATCTTCTCGAGGCTCTGTGCAAGGCTCTCAGTATCGATACCCATACGCGCCACAAAAGCAAGGTAAGCGGGAAAGATAAGGCCAAAATCAAGACAGAGATGAAAGCTCTTAAAGTCAAAAGGGATGAAGCGCTTGAAGCTCACGATCACGCCCGGTTGAAGACGGTGCGACGGCAGTTGCATACTCTCAGGAGAACATTGCGAAAGGCTGCCGCCAGTGCCGCTAAATAATCTTTGTGCGTGTTTGAATTTTTTAGGATGAAATCGGATTGTCAAAACCGGTCAAAGGGTGAAGCCGGCATATCTTCTGCGGGCGGCTGGAGTTGCTGATACATGAACTGGGTGAATCTGCTGGCGCTTGCGGTGGCACTGGCGATGGATGCATTTGCGGTTGCCGTTGTCGCGGGGCTTACCATTAAAGCGCTGACCAAAAGACACGTATTCCGCCTGTCGTTCCATTTCGGCTTATTCCAGGGGCTTATGCCGGCCATCGGGTGGGCGGCAGGATTTGCGATACATAAGTACATCGCTGCGTTTGACCATTGGATTGCATTCGGCCTCCTTGCATTTATCGGCGTGAAGATGGTATGGGGGGCGCTTTCCGGTGCTGATGAAACCCCGGATACTTCCAGGGATCCTACATCCGGCTGGTCTCTTGTAATTCTTTCGATTGCTACAAGTATCGATGCCCTGGCGGTCGGCCTTTCCCTGGGAGTGATCGGTTCAACCATTCTGGCGCCCGTTCTGGTTATCGGGATAGTGGCGGCCGCTTTTACTGTTGCAGGTATGTTTTTAGGGCGGCAGATTGGACTCCGATGGGGCAAAAGAGTTGAGGTGCTTGGGGGGATAATACTGCTGGGGATAGGAATAAAGATTGTTTTAGAACACGTGACGGCATGATTCCGGAAAAAGATACAGTTTGATTACTCATCCTGTAACAAGCAGGCAATGCTTTTACCGGCATAGGCTTCCCGTATCCGCTCCGTGCCCGGGACTATTCGGATTACATACGGAAATCACCGGCTAATTTTCTGGTGGCTTCAACAAGAAGCGGCAAAGATTGATTTCCGAGATCGATCAAATTTCCATTCCTCATGAAAACCAGACTGTTCGTTGCCACGATTACCTGATAATGCTCCGCCATCTTAAGCAGGCCGTGGTGAATATCCAGGCAGTTTTCCAAATCCTGTCCCGTTTCGGGGCTGTCGATTAATACTACAGTTTCATCGGCATGCGACTGGTTTCTCAGGCTATCCAGAACACATTGACCGTGTGAACGGAACATGGCACGAATCCCCTGAATCATTTGTTCCCGGGAAGCGAAGGTTCCCCCTACATTAGGATTAAGAGTTTCTGTAGTGATGTATTTTATGCCGTTTCTATCGCCGGTGAGCCTGCACATCGGGCATAATGCCATTGCTCTTAAAACCGTAGATTTACCCGACCCATTACGACCGATTAATACGTTATACCCAGGCTGAAAATTAACATTTGCATTGTGCCTATCCAGTTTACTGACTTTTATGGAATGGTTTATGCAAAGTTTAATGCTTTTTATCATCGTTGATATCTTTCATAGGGATCGACGAAAAACCGCCTGCACAACCTTAGATATTTCCTGTATACAACAGCCCGGGGAATCCTGCAAGGTTCAATGGGAACTCTTGATTCCTGCAAAGAAAAACCGACCGCGCATCCTGCATCCAATCGCCTTGCCGGTTTTTTTCATGCTATTCTTATTAATCAGTGCTTATTTTAGGAATTATTTTTGATTTCGGAACGAGGTAACGAATTTTTATGGGAGTCCCCGGTTGTTATGCAGGCAAGGTTCTGTTTGTGGACCTTACCAATGGAATTCTTAAAGAGGAAGCATTGCCGGAGAACATCTACAGGGCGTTCATCGGCGGAAACGGCCTGGGTGTGCGCATCCTGTATGAAAAGATGGAGGCCCGGATCGATCCGATGGGACCGGAAAGTCTCGTAGGCTTTGTTGTCGGAAGCCTGACCGGAACCACGGCTCCAGGGAGCGGGCGGCATATGCTGGTTGCGAAATCCCCTCTTACGGGCACCTGGGCGGAATCGAATTCCGGCGGCAGCTTCGGTCCCGAGCTTAAGGCAGCAGGGTACGATGCCGTATTTTTCTCAGGCATCGCTCCTCGCCCGGTATATCTGCTTCTCAAAGACGGCAAAGCCGAAATACGGGATGCCGCGCATCTTTGGGGAAAAGATGCCTATGAGACGCAGGATCTGCTGAGCAATGAGTTCAATGATAAACGGATGAAGATTTCGTGTATCGGGCCTTCTGGAGAATTGATGTCACTTTTGGCCGGGGTGGTCAGCGAGAGAGGACGAATGGCGGCCCGCAACGGTGTCGGCGCCGTTATGGGTTCCAAAAAACTGAAAGCCGTTGCCGTAAGCGGCGGCGTGCGCAAAATAACGGCGGCCGATCCGGACGGATTCAAGCAGGCGGTGCGGCATTTCCTGTCGATTATTAAAAACAATGAATACGCCAAAGGACTGGCTGCCTCGGGAACAGGAAAAGACATCAGCCTTTTGGTGTCCATGGGCAATACGCCGCTCAAAAACTGGCAGTTGAGCGGAATAGAATCGTTGCCCAACATTTCGAATCTGGACGGCGGCAATATGGATAAGTACAAAGTAGGCAAGTTCGGCTGTTATGCCTGTCCCGTCAGCTGCGGCGCCATTATCAGTCAGAAAGAGGGACCGTTTGCGATCAAAGATCAGATGCACCGGCCGGAGTACCAGACGCTGGCCGCTCTGGGCGGTATGTTGATGAACGACAACCTGGAAGCTGTCATCAAGGCGAACGATATCTGCAACCGGTACGGTATAGATACCATGGGGGTTGGTGGTACGATCGCAATGGCGATGGAATGCTACGAGAAGGGGCTCATCAATAAAGCGGATACGGACGGCATAGAGCTGACATGGGGAAACGCGGAAGCCATCGTAGCCATGGTCGAAAAGGTTGCGAAAAGAGAAGGCTTTGGGGAAAAACTGGCCGATGGAACCCAGAAAGCCGCCGAACGCATCGGGAAAGGGTCCGACCAGTTTGCAGTTTCCGTTCGCGGAAAAAGCCTGGCCTATCACGATCCCCGCCTGTCGCCGGCCCTCGGCACCGCAAATATCGCCGACGCCAATCCGGCGCACCATATGGACAGCCAGATTACCGGCATGCTGAGCGAAGGAGCGTCTATCGGTTCCAATCCCGCACTGAAGGTGCCGGAGGGCAACCCGTTCGCATCCTATGCCATAGGAAGCGCCTATCATCAATTGTTGAATGCTTCCGGGCTGTGTTCCCTGTTCACGATTGCCACAACGCCGCCCCCGATTACGGATTTGATCGCCGGGGCCTGCGGATGGGATTTCGGGTGGCGCGAAGCATTGGAAACCGGTCGCCGCATATTGACCTTAAGACAGGCATTCAACGCCAGGGAAGGCCTGACGCCGGATCAGTTCGAACTGCCCAAACGCATTACGACTACAACGAAGGTGGACTACAAATCCCTGAGAGAAGGATATTTCAAGGAAATGCAATGGGATGCCCGTACGGGAAAACCGTCGGACGATGTACTGGAAAAACTCGGCCTTCTCGAATTGGTCTCCGATCTGCACTAATAATCAGACTTATGCATTCACCGCAATATCTTCAAAGACCTTCAAAATCAATTTCGAAGTTATAAAGATGCCGCTTAAGACCGGGTATTTAATACGAATGTTTTAATAGACAATCCCGTAAATATTTATTTCTCATTACTTAATGGGAAAAATACCGGATTGGTTAAGATAATTATTTTACGCAATGAACCGATAAGATTCTAGAGCTGTGCATTTTTCCGGGCGAAAGGTGCAGGAATGACTAACAATACGAAATTACTGAGAATTTGGCACTTTCCCATCAAATCCACTGCCCTGAAGTTTATACAGAGAAGGAAGTTTATTGTTAAAAGAAGGCTGCAGTACAGCCTGCTTATACTGTCGCTTTCCTATGCGCTGTTCTTTATGTTTTCCGTAGCGGCCTTGTTGTTTATACCCACAGGTATTCAATTGCACCGGCTCGAACCTCTGTCTTCGGAAGCTTCACAGTTGGCGGCCGGAATACTGTACCTGCACAACAATTATTGGCCGACGGTATTCCTGCCCCTGGCAGTGATTGCCCTGCACTCGATTTTTATATCGCACAAGATAGCCGGTCCGCTTTATCGTTTCAGCCGGATTTTCGACGCTGTTGCACAGGGTTGGCTGCCCAAACCCGCAAAGCTGCGAAAAGGGGATTACCTGCAGGAGGAAATGAATCAGATAAACCGGATGGTTGTCGGTCTTCGCACTAAAATTGAAGAAATAAAACAGATAAATGAGAATCTCAGCGAAAAATTTTCCGACTTTCGTCGAGACATTGTCCATGGATTGTCGGAAGAACAGCTCCAATTGCTGAAAGACCTTGAATCAAAGAGAAACAGGCTGGGGGAAAAACTGGCAGATTTTAATATTGAGTCCTAATCCGCAACAGCCTGTTCGTTGCAGTTTTTTGTATGGATACGCCATATGGCTTCCTGTAAAACCAAAGATAATGCCGAAGGATTCAGTCTGGTGGAGTTATTGATCGTCGTGGCTATTATGACCACGGTGGCGGCTATTGCGGTTCCCAGCTATAACGAGTGTATCAACAACGCAAGAATCGTGAAAGCGATCGGCGACATAAAGAAGATCGGATCGGATGTCAGTCTGTATCAACTGGCCAATAATCAACTGCCGGATTCCCTGGATGACCTCCAGCTGGAGAACAGAACGGATCCGTGGGGAAACGATTATCAATATCTGAAGATTGCCGGAGGAAAAGACAAGGGGTCATGCAGAAAAGACAAGTTTCTCAATCCCCTGAATAACGACTTCGATCTCTACAGCAAAGGCAGGGATGGTGAAAGCATTTCTCCTCTTACAGCCCAACCGAGCCATGATGACATTGTTCGGGCCAGCAACGGGGGTTTTATCGGACTGGCTGCCAATTACTAGGAAGCATAAATCGCTCAGTGAAAATCCGATGAGAAATGCTGACCATCCTCCCACGGTCAAGACGAAAATAGAAGATCCATAGAGCCTGTCCGCTATGAAATGGGCCGTTCCCGGAATTGAATACACCATTCTGCGCAGCAAAGTCGCACGGCGCATCTTCCTTCTTTTCACATTGTGCGCTCTTTTGCCCCTCTGTATCCATGCCGTTATTTCCATTTATAAAGTTCGCAATGATTTGAATAGAAGAATGGATCAGCAACTGCGGCAGGAAAGCAAAAGTGAGGCCATGGCGGTCTTTGAAAGACTGGCCTTTCTTGAAACCGATCTTGATTTTGTTCTTTTGAACTTATCTCATGAATATTCGGATACCCTGGATCCGGCCGTCAGGAGTTACCGGGAACACATCGATGCAAGATTCCGGTCGCTGGCCCTGTCGGGACAGGACGGCAGGATTGTCGATCATTACGGTCCTGAGCCAAAGCTGCCCGAACTGAATGATAAAGAAAAGCGGCACCTCATCCAGGATAAGCCGCTCTTTACCAGCCGACTCAATTCAGACGGAACGGCGGACATGTTTTTGGCCGTAACCCGGAATCCGGGTACGGAGGGTCCGGAAATCCTTTTCGGGGAAATTCGTCCGGAATTCATCTGGGGAGGCGATCGTTTTATCGCGCCTGACGCTGTCATTTGCGCTTTTAACGACGAGGAAGCTCTTTTATTTTCATCCGTGGCGGATAAGGCTCCCCTGCAGGAATTGAAAAATGCCCGGTCTGAGGCCCGCCAGTCCGGATGGTTTCAGTGGAACGACGGCCGGGAAACATACCTGGCGGGATATTGGACTCTTTTCCTCCGCCCCACCTTTTTTAATTCCGTGGTGCTGGTACACAGCGGGAAGAAGGACCAGGTGATGGCGCCCATTTATAATTTCACCAGAGACTTTTTGCTGATTATGCTCCTTACTTTCTGGGTCGTGCTTTTTTTGAGCCTGAACCACATAAGGAAAAGAACGGGGCCGATTGAGCAGTTGAGGGACGCCACCCGGAAAATTATGGCAAAAGATTTTGCGGGTCGGGTGCGGATAAAGAGCAACGACGAATTCGAAGAGCTGGGGGCGTCCTTCAACGATATGGCCGACAGCCTCCAGAATTACATAAGCGTCATGGACAGGATTAACAGGATCGGCATTTCTCTCTCAGCGGAGGAGGATAACGACAGACTCCTGGAAATGGTTCTTACCGGCGCCAAAAAAGCCGTCCATGCCGAAGGGGCGGCGCTTTATCTTTTGAGCGATGATTCGAAAATGGAACTGGCCCGGATGCACATCCCTTCGCTGGGCCTGCGAATTGAAAAATCCAACCGGCAAAATTTAAAGCTTTATCAAATTATGAAAACTTTCCCTTCCCCGTTCATTGCGGATAACCGGACTGTCCACGTTGAGGATATATATGCAGCGGATGGAAGCGAAAGTACGTGCTACAGGATCTTTGACGAGAATACGGGATATCGAACCCGATCGCTCTTGAGTGTTCCTCTGATAAATCATGAGAAAGAAATTATCGGCATATTGCAGATCATCAACGCGAAGGACCGGAAATCCGATCATATTGTCGGGTTTACCGAAGAAGACCGGAAACTGGTGGAATCCCTGGCTTCCCAGGCGGCCGTGACCCTGGTCAAAAACCGGCTGGTGCAGGAATTCAAGGTTTTATTTGAGGATCTGACGGAATTGATAGGAACGGCTATCGACGAGAAATCGCCCTATACCGGGGGACACTGCAAGCGCGTACCTGTCTTGACGCTGATGCTGGCGGAAGCCGTATCCCAATCGGATACAGGTCCCTTCAAGAACTTTTCCCTGTCTCCGGATGAAGAGTACGAACTGAAGATTGCCGCCATGCTGCATGATTGCGGCAAGGTTACGACTCCGGTTCATATCGTGGACAAAGCGACAAAGCTGGAAACCATTGTCGATCGGATAGAATTGATACAGGCACGATTTGAAATCCTGAAGCGTGATAAACAGGTGGAGCTTTTGAGAGAAACCCTGGTTTCAAGAGTGGATAATCCGGACGTTCTGTCCGCAATAGACAAAGAAACGGCAGATTTCACAAGACAATTGAAGGATGACCTGGAGTTTCTCGAAAAATGCAATGTCGGATCGGAATCCATGCCGGTCGATTTTCAGTATAAAATTCGGAAGATTGCAGGCAGATATACATGGGAAACATCCGAAGGCTCCAGGAAGCCTCTGCTCACTAAGGATGAAGCTTACAATCTGTGCATCCGGAGCGGAACATTGACTCCGGAAGAACGAAAGATCATCAACGATCACATTTTAACAAGCGTCCGGATGCTGAAATCCCTGAAATATCCGAAGAACCTTCGCAATGTGCCGGTGCATGCCGGAGCGCATCATGAACGATTCGACGGCAAAGGATACCCGGCGGGTCTTGCGGGGGATCAGATCTCAATCCAGGGAAGAATCCTGGCCATCGCCGATGTTTTCGAAGCCCTGACGGCGGCCGACAGGCCGTATCATAAAACAAATACACTTTCCGAAGCGCTGGGGATCCTTCGCACCATGAAGGATAAAGGGCAAATCGATCCCGATCTGTACGACACTTTTATCAAAGAAAAGGTATATCTCCAATACGCCCGGCAATTTCTTAAACGCGATCAAATCGATCTCGACCTGGATGGATAAGGGCCGATCCGCGTTTCCCACGGGTAAAGTATGGGAGCATCTGTGTTACAATCTTGGCCGGTTTTCCCCATTCCCCAGGAGGCTCGGATGAAAGAGAAGCCAAACAAGGTAATCCCGGATCAATTGCGATGGAACTGCGATCCTTCCGTTTTCAGCTTTAAAACGACAGCGGATATCGCTCCGCTTAAGGGAATTATCGAGCAGGAGCGGCCGATCCGTGCCATCCGTTTTGGTCTCGATATCGCTTCGCCGGGATACAATATCTATGTCAGCGGCTTGACCGGGACAGGCAAGACGACCATCATCAAGACTTTTCTTGAAGAAATTGCCGCGAAATTGCCGCGTCCCGATGACTGGTGCTATGTATATAATTTTAAAGAGCCTATATCCCCTACCATCCTGAATCTGCCGCCGGGTCGGGCCAAGTCTTTCAAAGCCGAAATGAATGAACTGGTCCGGAATCTTAGAACGGGGATCCCCAAAGCCTTCGAATCGAAAGACTATGAAGAAAACATGAGCCGTTTGATGAAGAGAAACCAGGAAACCCAGCAGGCTCTTTTTGAACGGCTGTCGGAAAAGGCCCGGGGAGAAGGGTTTGCCGTGGAGCTTTCTGAAGTCGGTGTATCCCTGGTCTCCCTGTTGGACGAGAAGCCGATCACGCCCGAACAGTATGAAGCACTGGAAGAAGAGGAGAAAAAGCGGATTGAGAAAAAACGGGAGGATTTGAATTCGGAAATCCAGTCTTTCCTGCGCAAGGTCCGCGATATCAACAAAGACAGCCGTGAGAAAGTCGCAGGATTGCGCCGCAAGGTCGGGTTGTATATCGTCGGGATCCGCATCGACGGCATCAAAGAGCAATACGCGGAATTTCCCAAAATCGTTGCCTATCTGGAGGATGTTCAGGATTACATCCTGACGCACCTGGAAAATTTCAATGAAAGCGCTCAAAAGCCGAATCCTTCCGAAGCGATGCAGGCTCTGATGGAATCGCAGGAGGATCCCTTCCTCAAATATGAAGTGAATATAGTAGTGGACAATACGAATTTAAAGGGAGCGCCGATAATCATCGAAACCAACCCTACCTATCACAATATGTTCGGACGGGTGCAGCGGCGGGCGCAGTTCGGGACATTTTCAGAGGATTTCACTTCGATATGTTCGGGTTCGTACGCGAAGGCCAACGGGGGATTTCTTGTCGTCAACGCTCAGGATGTTATGTCGAATCCCGGGGTATGGGAGACATTGAAACGGGCGGTTGAGAACAGGGAAGTGAGAATCGAAGAACTGGGAGAGCAGTCCGGAATCGTACCGGTGGCCGGTATGCGGCCGAACCCGATTCCGGCCGACGTCAAAGTCATCATGATCGGGCCCCGGATCATCTACCATCTCCTATACGAGTCGGAGGAAGATTTCCGGAAGATTTTCAAGGTCAAGGCCGACTTCGATTCGGAAATGCCCAGAGACTCGCGGGCTTTTCAGGATTATGCTTCATTTATAAGTTCGCGATGCAATGACGAAGGGCTCCTGCACTTCGACCCGACCGGGGTTGCGCGGGTTGTCGAATACGGCTGCAGGCTTGTTGAAAATCAGCATAAGCTCTCGGCCCGCTTCAGCGACATTGCGGACATCGTGCGGGAGGCGAATTACTGGGCGCGCAATGACGGCCGTGATTCCGTTTCCGACTCTCATGTGCAGCGCGCTGTTGAGGAGAAAACGTATCGTTCCAATCTTACCGAGGAACGCATACGGGAGCTTATCACCGAAGGGACGATACTTGTCGATATTACCGGAGAAGCCGTCGGCCAGGTCAACGGGCTGGCCGTGATCGACCTCGGGGATATCCGTTTCGGCAAACCGTCCCGTATTACCGCAAAAACCTACATGGGCAGAGGCGGGGTTGTAGATATCGAGCGGGAAGCGAAAATGAGCGGCAAGATCTACGATAAAGGCGTGCTTATCCTGGGCGGCTACCTGGGGGCGAAGTACGCCCAGGATCATCCCCTGGCGCTGGCAGCCAGCCTTTGTTTCGAACAGTCCTATGAAGGCATCGACGGAGACAGTGCATCCTCGACCGAGCTTTACGCATTGCTGTCGAGTTTGGCGGATATTCCGATCCGGCAGGGAATCGCCGTGACGGGTTCGGTCGATCAGAACGGACGGATCCAGCCCATCGGCGGTGTGAACCATAAGATTGAGGGTTTCTTCGATTTATGCAAAACGCTGGGATTGGCCGGGGACCAGGGGGTAATGATTCCCATTCAAAATGTTAAAAACCTGATGCTCCGCAGCGATGTCGTGGATGCCGTCGCCGCCGGCCAATTCCACATCTACGCGGTTGAGACGATCGATCAGGGGATTGAAATCCTCACGGGCCGTCCGGCCGGAGAGCGCATCGAAGGTTCCTATCCCGAGGGCACCATTAACCGTCAGGTGGAACAACGCCTGCGGCAATTTGCCGAAGGCCTGCGAAAGTTCGGCCACGAGGAGAAAATTCCATCCGAAAGGGCGTGATTATTCCTTTTTTTGCTTTTTAAGGAAATACGTATCACCAATCCAAGTCCCAAAGATATTTCGCGCCCGGACAGCAGCTAATTCCCATCCGTCATCGCCAAGGGCATTCAAAAAATTATTGATTAGAATGCTTGTCTTTTTAGGAGAGTAAAATCTCCACCTGAACTTTCCCTCGGTTTTTAGAATTTGTGTGTCCAATATATCTTTTGTAGACAAGACTTTGTATTCATACATGTTCAGCATATTACCGGGTCTGTTTAATTACAGTTATTCTTAAATCGTTTGTTTTTAATAGATAGAAAAGGAATCAAAATAGGAAACGCCACTCCTAAAAAGGGCCACCAGAATGGAGATATCCGAAACATCATTAAAATCCCCTTTATTTGAGTGAATTACTCAGCTCTAAGATTTCGCAAATCTTGTATAAATCACACAAAACGCCCTGCATCAGCCGCGGTGCGCTTTCTGCGCCGACGGTTGAATGTCCTTGCTGGGCCGCTCGTTGCGTCACAGCCAGCCTTTGCCTCCGATCAATCCGGTGACGTGCCGCCCGGGAGCCGGGGAGTGCGACGTCTGAACATGTAAATCGCCCAACCAATCATGTCGCGCCCCCAACGCAGGTATGTTGCCCGTGCCTTCTCCACTCGCTCAACCACCTCCGCCAAATCCGGATCATCCGGATGGGTGCGAGCGTACTCCGCCGTCGCGTACCATTGGAGGCCTTCGTACCTGTCCCAGTCATCGTTGCTGCTTACAATTGTGTGAACGAGATCCAATCCTCGCCGCACTCCGGCTTCTGCGTTGGAAAAGTGGCTCCCAAAGTCCTCTCGCGATATCCCAGATGCCTCCAGATAATCCTCGGTCGGCTCCTGCAGCCAGTATGGCTCTCCCACGATCACCCAGCCGCCGGGATTTACCATGTGGATCAGCGCCTCAAGAGTATCAGCGTGCCCCCCGAACACCCAGCTGGCGCCAATACAGGATGCCAGATTGAAGCTGTGCGCTTGGTCTGGCTTGAAGTCCGCACCATTCATCTGAGTGAAAGTGATGCCCGCGCCCGATGCCCGTGCCTCAAGCCTTCTCTCTGCATCGGCTACAAAGAAAGGAGAAATATCGATCCCTACGCCACGAGCGCCATAGGCTTCAGCCAGGCGAATCAGGAACTCGCCCTTTCCACACGCAATGTCGACCACATGCGCGTCGGTCGGGAGGCGCAGGAGCTCCACGAGACGCGTCAGTTTCTCCTCGCTCGTAGGGTTGCACACCACGTGTTCGCGGTGAGTGATGTCGTAGAATTTCCACGTGTCCATGATTCAGTCCTTCAACGCTCCGCTTCACAGGCCACAAAAGGAATGCGGACTGTGGACGAAATACGTTTAATGATGACGATGTTTTTTCCAAGGCCGCCCGCCTTTTGTGGTCCTTTTTGCAAAAGCGGTTGTTGGCAGCTTTTTGTTCAGTAGTGATAACGTGCTAGTATGAAATCGATCCTGTTATAACCAACGACATAAACAAGACGATGTTCTTGCGTTATTCGACGAGACCAAACACCTGATCCAAGAAATTTTAATGGTTCAGGTTTACCAATCCCCTGAAAAGGATCACGCATTACAGATTCTATCAATTGGAAAATACGAAGTGCTGTTTTCCGATCGGTTTCCACCCAGTACTTGAGGTCCTCTCTAAATTCCGGCTGGAATACAGATTCTCT
>JAFGTD010000268.1 GCA_016934295.1 Acidobacteriota bacterium | reverse complement strand
GTCGCCCAACGGCTGACCCATATCAGCAAGGCGGTCGACGCCATGTTGCGACATCAACCCAGCCGGGCGATTGACGAAGCCGAAAATGCGGCGTGGAGCGATCCGCTCGACGCCTACGCCGCGATGAACGCCTCGCGGTTTTGCCTGGTATCCGGGGCGGCTCGTCGTCAGAAAAACATCGCCGGCGAACTGCTGCCGATGGCCTGGGCGCGGGAAGCGATCCGGCGCAACGACGACGCCAACGCCTATCGCCTCGCGGCCCAGACGGCCCAGGAACTGAAGCTGCAACAGGCGGACGATTATTGGCGCGGGGCGATTCAGCGCGACCCGGCCGATTCCCGTTTATGGCTGGACTACGCCGCCTGGCTGGTCGACCATCACCGGATGCAGGATGCGATAGTACAACTGGAGAAAGCGGAACAAATCAATCAGCAACTCAAGGCATTCGATCCGGAGAGCATTTACCTGTTTTCGGAGAACGAAAAACGGCAGATCGCTAATCTGCGCATGCGTCTTGAGGGAAAAAATGGTTCCTGATCATTTACGTTGCCTAATGGAGAATTCGATATTCTGACGGGCTGTGACTGGTGTGATGCCTGAATCGGCTGGCAAAATAACGCTGATCAGGATAGCCGATACTGAAGGAAATTTCCTTAACGGAAAGATTCGTATTCTTCAGCATTTCGGAGGCGATTTTCATTCGCTCGCCTTCAACGTACGCCATGGGTGAAGTATTCAGCCTGCGCCGAAAAAGCAAATGCATCGTTGAAATGGAAACGTCCGCCGCCCCGGCCATGTCGTGCAGGGAAATTGCCTTTCCGATATATTTACGGATATACGCCGTGATTCGATCGAGACGGGGATCTCTCGTTTCCTCCGTCGGATGGGCGGCCAGGTTGATCCACAGGGCTGCTTTTTCTATCGAATTCCAGGCCAGGCGCATGTCCTGCGGCCGGGTAACACCGGCATAATGGGCATACGCTTCAAGCATGGCGCGGCGGATGTGTTTTATTTCCGCACGCCCCCTCAGCCGGAGCAAACAAAAATCCTGAAAGGTCTCGGGCAGATCCAGCAGAGATACCCAACTGGATTTGGGAAGCAACATGGCGTATGTCAGTTTCCAGGATTTCTCGTCCAGTACGCGCCACCCGCACAGGCCGTTCGGCTTGAGGATGGTGACATCCCCCGGCTCTACGATCACGCGATCCCCCCGCAGGAATTGTTCCGCCCGGCCTGATAGGGTCACTCCCAGAGCCCATAACCGTCCACCGCCCGGATTGATGATGGGAGTCGTCCTGCCGGGCGGAATTTCAGATAGGTAACAACTCAGCAAGGTCGTATTTCCTTTCCACCGTCATAACCGAATATAACAAAATATCAAACATAATAATAAGATATTATACATACCATTCGTTGAATTCTCACTTTTGAATGGCAAGATATCACATATGCCCGAGCAAGGGTCATATACGGAATTTTTATACGACGGCAGGGAGACAACAATGATGGGTTGCAAGGTAACAATGAAAAATGGAAGAACGGAAATCCGACTGGATGAGCGGGGAAATATCGTCGCGGTAACCGATGTAAAGACCGGCCATCGTTATTTCGAGGCGCCTCCTTCCGCGGCTCGTCTTTTTCATCTGATGATTCAGGTGCCGGGCTGGTGCAGGCCGATTGCGTCGCATGAGGCTCCGCCGCCCAGCCTGAAGGATACGCCTGACGGTAAGGTACTTGTGTACAAAAATCTGCTGGTCGACGACGGGCAGGTATACGACATCGACGTGGAAGTGCATTTTACAATGCCGGCCGATACGGATGAAATCCTGATGTCGATGCGATTGCAGAACAACAGCAACAACACCGTCATCGGAGCGACGTTTCCGTGGGTGAATGGCTGGCAGAGTCCCGCCGATCCGGCGGAAGATCGCGTGCAACTCGGCGCGGGGGTTTCTCCGATCAAGCCTGCGGCTTTGCTCGAATGGCGAATACCTGCCTGGGGAAACGGCATCGGGGAAGAATATTCGCAGGATCATCCCGTCTTCACGATTGTGCCATGGATTGATTTTTCCAGCCTCAAAGGCGGAGTCTCCTGCATCAATTACCAGAAAACGTCGCGGCTGTGTTATGCCGGCTTGAAAAATATGGCGGAGTTTCATCCCACGGACTGCATTCCGGGAATGTTCTGGGGCTTTTATCCGTATGTAACCCCGGGAAAGTCGTGGCAAAGCCCCGAAGTGGGCCTTGCGGTTCATGATGGGGATTGGCATGAAACAGCCGATCGCTACCGCGCCTGGGCGGATACATGGCTCAAATCCGCACAGTCCGATCCGGATATCAAGGAATCGATCGGTTCCCTGCACGTGTATTTGACCGATTTTACCGGAATAGAGCATAATTCGTACGACAGCATTCCTGAGATCGCGGCAGAAGCGAGGAAATACGGAGTAAAAGAACTTTGTATCTGGGACTACCTCACCCTTGGATTGTATTGCCCCTTCCCCGGGCGCGGCGGGGACATCGATTTGTTGAAATATCCTCCGCAGGACAAGCGACGGATCAAAGACGGGATACGTAAAGCCGTCGAGGAGGGCAGCGACGTCAGCGCATTGATTAATTTCAGGCTGATCAATTCGATGCTGGATGTTTTCAAAGAAAATGATTATCAAAACGATACCGTAAAAACGCTCTACGGGGACGATCGCCGGGAGGCGTATATCCTGACACCGGTTCCCGGAAAATTTTTATTGAATTCAGGGAATAATTATCTCGACTGTTCCTGTAACGTTTTCACCCCATTCTCAGATAAAGTCCACCGGCGGGTGTTGCGTTTCTTGGAGGAATATCTTGATTTTGGCTATACATCTCTTTTTTATGACCAGCCGTTTGAACTGTATCCGGATTACAGCAGAACCGACAGCGGCGGGATTCCGGAAAACACACACGCAGCCGTTCTTGATCTGATCGCGAAGGTACGAAAAGAACTTCGAAGGAAAAATCCCTCCGCCGCCATCATGGGGGAATACTGCGATATCTTCGCTATCAACGTTATTGATCAATGGATGTGCTGGACCTGGTCGGAATGTCCTGGTGGAATCGAAACTCTGGCGAAACTGCGATATTCCATTCCGCAAACGATCTTAAATTACGTGCTTTCCGTCGATTCCGGTTTGCCGGAAGCTTGTCTGGGCCAGGCGAGCCACGCTTTTGCGATCGGCTTGCACCTTTTCCTGGTCGTGGATGCTCTGCAGAAAACGTTGTCGGCTGTGCCGCAGGTCGGGGAATACGTGCGAAAACTTGCGGCTTTGCGGAAACATTGCGCCCAGAGGATCGTACATGCAAGGTTCTGCGACAGCCGCGGTGTTACTGTTGCGACAGATGACGGCTTGGTGGCGTACAGCTATGACAGTCCTTCCGGGCCTGCTGTGGTCATCGCCGCCCCTGAGAAGTCCGGCAGTGCGGAGATACAACTCCAACGCGAATATTTTTCCCACCAAGGTTCCACCGGCGGAACAGTTTGCAGCCTTGATCTGGATGTGCGTGAGATTTCCGGCGATGTGCAGACGTTTCAACTGGAAAAACATGACGTTGTCGTCTGGATGGCGTGATTATGAGAGCTAAAACCGGCTGGTAAGGTGCTGCATAGAGTAAACCAGCAAAAATTCCATGATCCAAACTCTCATCCTTTGCTAAGCAGCCAATGGCCCGTGCGCAGGCCCGCGAAGCACAGTCCCACGCCCACGAGGTTGCTGATCAGGACATACCCGGCCGCGACGGTGAATTGTCCGTCGCGGAGGAAGTTGATTGTTTCCAGGCTGAAGGTCGAAAACGTCGTAAACGCGCCGAGGAACCCCACGACGCCCAGGAAACGGATTTCGTGTTGCAGGTTTCCCACGGAAGAGATCGCGTGAAACGCCAGGCCGATCAGGAAGCACCCAAGCAGATTCACGCTTACCGTGCCCCAGGCGAAGCCCGGGCCCAGCCATTTCTGTATTCCCTGGGTCAGGCCGTATCGCGCCATCGCCCCCAGCGCCCCGCCGGCGGCAATCCACAGCAGATTCGTCATGTTTTGCTCCTTGCCGATCCCGGCGGCGTTCGGCCGGGGATCGGGAGGGCTTATCCTACCGGGAGGGCGGAGGATTCGTCCAGGGAAAATCCCCGGTTTTTCGCATGTTTCGCCGGTGGAATGACGGTGAATATCCTCCAAAGTTCGAAGCTGTTCGTTCCGATGTGTCAGTACGCCGCGATGGAATTTTTTCAATGTATAACGATCAATACGGCCAAGAGGGTGCTTATCTTCCCGTGAACGAATACCTAACGGCCTTGGCGGGCGCCGAGCCGCATCCGGATTCGGTGATGGCCCATGCGCTGCGGATGGCAGCCGACGTGGCGCAGATCGCCGAGGAGTACAACGTTCGCGAGATGACGCCCGAGGAGATGATCGCCATAAGCCGACGGCTTTATATGCTCGGGGCGATCAGCCTGCCCGAATACGCCGCGATGAGCTTTCAGCCGCACCTGTATCCGGAATTCAACGCCAACGCTCCGAGTTATCGGTCCATGTTCAAGTCTCCCGCGCGAAAGCGGGATTACATCCAGGCGTGGGAAAAGCACCTTGCCTTCGTCGAGCGCTATCATCCCGACCCGGAAAGCCTTTCCCTGAGCAAGGAAATCCTCGACCTGCTCCAGTCCTTCGAGCCTCTGCCGATGTAAGGAGAAGACAGGAGTCAGAAGTCAGGAGACAGAATAATGAGCCAGTTTAATTGATTTTATTAAACGAATATCCCTTAAGTAGTCCCATTTGCAATAAGACTTAATTTTGGGATTGCTTTCTTTGCTAGATCGAAATATTGCTTATTAATTTCTATTCCAATTGATTGGTATCCTAAATAGTTAGCGGCGGCAATAGTCGAGCCACTTCCCATAAACGGATCCAATACAATTCCTTTTCCAATTGGGAGTACTGCTCGAACAATTTGTCTCAAGAATGATTGTGGCTTTAGTGACGGATGTGGCGCAATTCCTTTTTCCTCGTCAGTCGGCCTAAAAGAAGCTATGGTATCTTTAAAAGGTTCGGTGTCAGATATCCTACGTAAGGCCCCAGTTCCATATTTCTTGATGTTTTTTGAGATAGTTCCCACTAATGGTTTTCGTAATAATAACCAAGGTTCCCAACACCCTTTGGGGATAACGCAACTTTCATCGTGATTAGAACTGATATTTTTAGGTCTCTCACCTCCCCGGAGTGTTGTGTAAAGACGAATAATAGCACCTCGATTCTCAAAACCAGTTTCGCAAAATCCTTGTACTACAATATGGGATAAAATAGGGTGTGAAGCCCAAATTATATGCCCCCCTGGTTTTATTACACGAAATAACTCGGAAGATACCTGAAGTACAAATGCTTTAAGTCTTGCTTGATCTTGTTGTGTTAATATAGTAAACCGCGGCGATGCTTTTCGTTTGGCACCATCCCGTCCATTTGGTATTCGCCAAATCCCGTTGCCATTTTTTTTTCTGTCTAATTCCTCCGGTGTATATTCACGCAAACCATAAGGCGGGTCAGTAACTACCCCTGCGATGCTATTTGTCCGTTGTTTTTTCAACCATAGTATTGCATCCGAATAATATATTTTATAAAGAATTTTTTTCATTTTTTAGCCACGTATCTTTCGACAATTTTGCGCAGCATTTTATGCCTAACTCCACGTCTTGCTTTACTTGATGGTCCTTTTTGTATTGCGCGACCGTATTCAGATGCATCGGCACTCACTTTTGCCGTTTCATCTCTTATATATTCAGAAACCTTATCCGCAAAGGATTCCAAACTATTTCTAAGACTTGTGTAATTTTTGAATGTTTTACCATCGTAAATAACATTGGAAATAACAACAAATAAGCTATAGAAGTCATGCTTATTTGCCCATCTAGTTGTTTTTGAAAGGGAGGGAAACAATTTTTGTATTACGGCAATAGTTTCTGAATAAACACGTCTTAATTTTGCTTCTTCAGGTACAGAGGTTTGGTCTTCGTCAAGAGTTTCATATAATTTATCAATAGCTGCTGATGATCCATCTTGAGGACCATAAAGAATTCCCGCAAGTAACTCGCTAACAAATTCAATATCCCCCATTCTTCGAACTGAGGAGGGAGCAAATAACTCCTGTTGAATAAGAAATGGATTGTCCGCAAGATCGGTTGCCAATTTAATAAAAGGACCGATAAATTTGGCATTCCGAAGTTCCTGCGGTTTAAGTACCATAGAGAACTTATTTAATCGAATAAAGGCATTTCTAATTTCGTTTTCATCTTCTGTTTCTAGTGTTCTTAAGCTAAAATCATATTTATAGAAAATTTTCTTTTCAATTTCGGTCAATTCCTGAAATGATTTTCCATACCATTTTGAGGATTTGCTTAATTTAGATAAACAAAAATTATTATCTGTCAACTCGTCATCAAGGCCAAGGAACTTAAGAATTGTTCTGATTCTTTGCTGTCCATCAACCACGGCATACCTTGTTGTTCCATCAGAGTCAACAGATCTTTGAATGTATATCTCAGGAATTGGATAGTTGAGTAATACAGATTCAATAAGATAGCATCTTTCTTTAAGTGTCCAAACAGGTCGTCTTTGATAGGGTTCTGCAAGCGACAATTCTCCGGTTGTGGCACGCTGCTGAAACCAAGAAATAGATTGTTTTGTTACATCATATTTCATTATATTCCCCGTTAATTGGCATTAAACTAATTGACTTTTCAATATTCTTAAAGAATAAGTGTGATATATATGTGCGAATAAATTTTTTCTATAGAGTCTTGCTTTTGCTGGATAACTTTCGAGTCCAGGAAATTTACCTAGTTTCATGAGAGCGTCATTCCACATTTTTCCATGTACTCCTGGTAATAGGTCTGGTCTAATAAAGCCCCAGAAAAGACAACTCATATTCATTCGGCTTTTATTTTCAAGGATATTTTTCTGGCCGACTGATTTTGACCAGTTTAACTTTGTATTATGCCGCACTAATTCTTCCCAAGCTTCATCAAATCGAATGTCTGAGATTACTGCTATATCAACATCTGATGTTTCAGAGATACTCTTTCCAAATTTTTGTGGAGCAAGACTAAAACCAAGTAAACTACTTCCAACAATTCTAATGTCATCAACATTATTGATTTGAATATATTCTGAAAAGGTATCCTTGAACTGTTGGTATGCTTCGATACTTCCTAAAATGTGAGGATTATTCCATTGCCAAAGAATATCGTTAACTTCTTCGCAGGAAAATTTTCGAAGCAGGTTTTTAAATTCAATTAGGTTCATTATCAATAATAAATTTAACAATAACGACCAGCATTGAAAATTACTGTATTCTATTGAAAAGAGCAAGAAGAGAATTGTTCAAACCATCTTTTATATTGTAGCATAGGTAACATCACTGATATTCCCATGAAACACGTTCTGGACATGTCGTTGGCGGAGTTGCAGGCGGAGGTGGAGGCGCTGGAGGGGAAGCGTTTCGCCGCGAAGCAGATTCTCGAATGGATCTGGGCCAAGGGAGTGTACGACTTTACCGCGATGACGAATCTTTCACTTCGGCTGCGCGAGGAATTGTCCCGCCGGCTTGTGATCCTGGCCGGGAAAGTCGTTGCGGAGCAGCGGTCGCGCGACGGCGTGATCAAGCTGCTGCT
>JAFGTD010000267.1 GCA_016934295.1 Acidobacteriota bacterium | reverse complement strand
TTCTGCAATAGGACGGCGTGACCGGTTTGAGGCGCTTCCTGGGGAGACCGTAATCGGAAAGTCCCACGGGTACGACCGCAACAGATTGAACGCCGGGGTAAAAACGATGGAGGTCCGCGACCGTCTTCTCCAGATGCCTGGCGTCGTTTATTCCCGGCATTAGAACGATTTGCGTGTGAAGCTTGATGCGATGATCCACCAGTCTTTTAAACTTGCCGGTGAGATCGTCCGTTTTTTTCCTTCCGAGAATCCGGGTCCGCAGGTCAGGCTCGGTCGCATGCACGGAAACGTACAGCGGAGCCAGTCGCTGCTCGATGATCCGCGAGATATCCTTGTTGTTCAAATTGGTCAGAGTGATGTAATTGCCGTGAAGAAAAGACAGGCGATAATCGTCGTCCTTGAGCCGGAGAGTCGGCCGGACTCCTGCGGGGAGCTGGTCGACAAAGCAGAAAAGACAGGCGTTGTTGCAGGTGCGGGTTTTAAACTCTTCAACCTGGATGCCCAGGGTCTGCGGGCCGGATAAATCGACTTTCAGGCGTTTCTGCACTCCGTCTGCTTTCCGGACCTTAAGATCGACGGTTTCATCCGCCAGGTAGAATCTGAGGGCAAGCTCGTCGGTGATTTCATGGCCGTCTGCTTCCAGTATCCTGTCTCCGGGGGCAAGGCCCGCTTTTTCAGCGGTTGAGCTTTTCTCCACCTCCAGAATTTTAATCCCTCGATGAGACATCCCCGGCTTCCTGGTATGAGGCAATAATTTTGATGGATTTGTAGGCGTAGTGCAGTCCCGAAGCGAAAGTGAAGACCAGTGTGGTATATGTAACGAAAGGGAATACTGCCAGAGCTATGTCGGTATAGAAGTTCGCCAGCATGCATACGCCCACCGTAAGGAGCTGCAGGGCGGTGGTGCATTTGCCCAGGAAGCTGGGGGGGAACTGGGAATGCTGGGTTTGGAGATGGATTATCAGGACGGAAAGGGCGATAAGAACGTCCCGGCTGATTGTCCAGACGGTCAGCCATGTCGGAATATGCAGGACAAGGGGAAGGGACGGAATTGTGAGAGTGACGAATGCCGCCGTCAGCAGTATTTTGTCCGCCATGGGATCGAGAAAAGATCCGAGGACGGTTTTCTGCTGCAGTTTCCGGGCGATTAAACCGTCCAGCCCGTCCGTGACCGCCGCAAGAAGGAACAATACCGTCGCTGCTTTAGGATGCCCGTAAATCAGCAGCAGAACAAAGCAAGGAACGAACAGCATCCGAAGGATCGTCAATTGGTTTGCATACGTAAGCAGCAAGGAAATCTCCTTTTAAAAAACCATCCTGATTTATACACTAAAACAGCGTAAAGTTCTCCCCTGCAAAACAAATTACCCGACAAGATGGTATCTTCCCCGCATTATCGGATTCATTGTTTTCATCCTCAACAGCATTTTTCTCAAAACGGTATTTCCATTGTTAATTGACGGCTGCCTGAATTCCGATAAGCATACTGGAGTTATCCAAAATCAGTTATAGAAATCGCGGAAGGATTAAAAAGCCGTATGTCGCTGTCGGGAAGGCTGAAAACCATGGATCTGGCCGAGGTTCTCCAGTGGGTGACCATTGGAAGGAAAACCGGATCCCTGGCTTTCGTTCTGGATAAAACCAAGGTTTACATATACTTAAAAGAAGGGAAAATCATTTCTTCCCTCTCGAACGACCCGACCAAACAGCTGGGGCAATTCTTGATTTTTCAGGGAATATTGACCGAGGCCCAGCTTAAGAAGGCATTGGAGCTTCACCTGAAAACAGGGGGAACCCTGGGCAGTATAATAGTTCAGCAGAAATTCGTTTCCCAGAAAGACGTCCAGCATGCCCTGGTAAAAAGGACCGAGGAGGTTATCTATGAACTGTTTCTCTGGGAGGACGGGTATTTCCATTTTTCCGACAAACCTTACCAGGTTCAGGATTTAATTCTCATCAACGCCGATATTAACGCGATTCTTTTTGAAGGAATCCGGCGCAAGGACGAATGGGCCAGAATCAGAAAGGTGCTTCCCAACAACGACATTGTTCTTTCCCTGCGCAACGATGCCGATCTGAAAAGTCACAATCTTACTCCGCTGCAGAAGAAGCTGCTGTTTCTTCTGACCCTTCAAAAACCGATTTCGGAAATCATACTCGAGCTGCACGGCTCCGATTTTATGGTCTGCTTCGAGCTTTTCCAGCTCTATGAAAAGGAGATCGTGGAAATAGCCGACATACAGCAGACTGCGATGGAAGAAGACGAGAGTCCCGCCTCACTGTTCAACAAAGGCCAGAACCTGATGCAGGAAAACCGCTACAAAGAAGCGATCGCGGTTTTCCAGGAGGTGATCCGGCGCGACCCTCAGAATGCGTGGGCTTCCGAGCAGCTCGAGCAGGCTGAAAAGGCCCTGTGCCAGGAGTACTACAAAAGTTCCATACCCTCCAACAAGGTGCCGTATTTCCTCGTTCCGATTGCGACACTGACCCACCATAACCTTACCCATGAAGAAGGATTCGTCGCTTCCCGAATCAATGGAACCTGGGATACGAAATCGATTGTGATGCTTTCTCCTTTAAGAGAGCTGGAAATCCTGCAGGTTCTCGACAAGCTGATGAAGATGGGCCTGATCGGGCTCCGATAATAGAAACGACTTTAATAATTAAGGTCAGAGTCCGGGGCCCAATTACAATGATTACGGAGTGAAAAGCTGTGCCGGGAATCCATCGGCGTCGGGGTCGGAATCGGGATCGGGATCGAGCTTTTGAAAACCGATTCCGATTCCGATACCGACTCCGACAACCGACGCCGAAAACTCACCCGGAGTCACGGGATATTCAATCCAGCGTTGCCGGAGGCCGGGCTGACTTCCGACTTCCGACTTCTGGCCCATACCTTCCATGCTTCAAAACGAGATAGGAACTTTTGAGAAGAGGTTTGTTTTTCAAACGAACAGGAGAAGACTTGCGGCCATAACCGCCATGCCGCTTATCAGCCCGCCGATGGCGATGTGATGTTCGCCGTATTCTTCAGCCGTGGGAAGAAGCTCATCCAGCGAGATATAAACCATAATTCCGGCAACGGATGCAAATATCACCCCAAAAGTGGCGTCGCTGAATATGTTCTGCAATATGAAATACCCGAGGATGGCGCCTACAGGTTCCGCCAGCCCTGATAGAAAGGACAGCCAGAAAGCCCTGGCACGGTTTTTCGTAGCGTAGTAGACCGGGACAGAGACGGCGATGCCTTCGGGTATATTGTGAATGGCTATCGCCACCGCTATGCTGATGCCCAGGGCCGGATCGGACAGGGCTCCCATGAAAGTGGCCAGCCCTTCCGGGAAATTATGGATCGCAATGGCAAGTGCGGAGAACAGGCCCATGCGCAACAGCTTTCTGTCGCTGCCCGGACTAATGTTCTTAATATCGATATTCCTGATTTCGTGCGGATTTTCAAATGAGGGGATCAGTTTGTCGATCAGGGCGATCAGGGCAATGCCGATGAAAAAAGATACGACCGTGTACACGTATCCGGTTTTGGCGTCGTATGCCAGTGACAAGGAGTCTTTTGCCTTTACAAATATTTCAACCAGCGAAACATAGATCATCACCCCGGCCGAAAACCCGAGTGAGCCGGCCAGGAATTTTGGATTGAACTTTTTCGACATAAAGGATATGACGCTGCCGATGCCGGTAGACAGCCCGGCAAAGACCGTTAATCCCAGGGCGAATAGAACATTTTCCGTGTTCATGGTAAGTTTGCGGCCTTATCTATCCATCCGTCGATATTTCAATGGATCCATCCATAGCGTCTTTAAAAACTCCTGCTCGTACGGGATATGCAATTGAACGCCGGAATTTACCGTAATATGGACATCCTTAGTTCTGCAACTGTTTAAATCCAATCAATTTGAAAAATCATGTATTGTGCCGGATCGAATTCCCGGTTCAGGCGGCTGCGGAATCCTCTTGACGCCGGTTATCTATAATCGTACAATAATGGCTCTTTGAGCGGCCCAAGGGCCTTAATAGGGAAGACGGTGCAATCCCGTCGCGGACCCGCCGCCGTAACCGGGTACGAAAGCCGAACACATGCCACTGTCTCAGGATGGGAAGGCGCGGTGAGTAGGAAGATCCGGAAGTCGGAAGACCTGCTCGAAAAACAGATAGTGCGCCCCTCGCGGACCCTGGGGCGATGCTATTACGATCGAGGATGAAAAACGGAATCCCCGGACCAAGATAATTGGGTCCGGGTTTTTTTTTGCCCGACCCCTGAAACATAGACGGAGGAACTTTTACTAGAGAATTTGGTGTTGCTTTGGAAAGAGGGAAGGGGGTTGAAATCCCCCGCCGCCCAGCGACTGTAATCGGGATGAACGTCGCATGCATGCCACTGTCCAGACTTATTTGAAAGACGGGAAGGCGCGACAAGTAGGATGAACGAGAGCCAGGAGACCTGTTTCGAAGCAAGAAGCCCGGCGTAAAGTCCGGGCCGGATCCATGACGCCTCTAGGGAGGATAAAGGAGATCGAGAGAATGAGAAACCGGTTTATTGCAGCGGTGTTGTTTCCAGTCTTATTTACCATGACGAACCTTGCCTTCGCGGAAAGTGAAAGCGAGGAGGACGAAAAGCCCCAGGAAGTGGTCGTGAGCGCTACTAAACTGGAAACCCCTACCCGCGAAGTCGGAAGTTCCATAACGGTCATTACAGGCGAGCAGATCGAGAAAATGCAGAAAACCACTGTTCTCGATGTTTTAAGGACCGCGCCGGCCCTGGATGTCAACCAGAGCGGCGGCCCGGGAGCGTCTACCTCCATTTTCATTCGCGGCGCAAAATCGGAACATACGCTTGTGATAATAGACGGAGTGGAGATGAACAATCCCATCACTCCCGGCCGCACTTTCAATTTTGCCCATCTGTCCGTGGATAATATTGAACGTATCGAGATTTTGCGGGGACCTCAAAGCACTTTGTACGGCTCCGATGCCATCGGCGGGGTCATCAATATCATTACCAAAAGAGGGAAAGAAAAACCGGGCGGTTTCGCCTCTGTGGAGGGCGGTTCCTACGGTTCGTTCAGGGGGGCCGCTGCAAGCAGCGGCGGCAATGAATGGGTGCAGTACTCTCTTGGATTCAGCCATTGGAATACGGACGGGATATCCTCCGCTTCGGAGCAGGACGGCAATACCGAGCAGGATGGATACAAGAACACGTCCATATCCGGAACGTTGGGATTTACTCCGTCGGATTATTTCGACCTGGATTTCTCCCTGAGATTTATCGATGCGGACCTTGATATCGACAACGGGGGAGGCGCAGGCCAGGACGATCCGAACAATAAGGAGGAATCGCAGCAGGTATTCTTCCGGGCCCAGGGGACATTCTATCTTTTCGACGATATCTGGGAACAGAAACTGGGGTTTTCACTGGCGGACCAGGACAGGAATTCCCGCAACGACTTCGATGCCGATAATCCGGATTTATTTGTTCTGGATTCCTATCAGGGGCAGATACTCAAGTTTGACTGGCAGAACAATTTCTATATTCACGATACCAATACACTGACTTTTGGAATCGAAACCGAAGAAGATAAAGGGGAGTCGGATTACTATTCCGAAAGTGAGTGGGGGCCCTACGAAAGTGTTTTTGCGGAGCAGACCGCTCGAACGACCGGGTACTATCTGCAGGACCAGGTTCGATTACGGGATTCCTGGTTTACAACCGCGGGCGTGCGCTGGGACGATCACAGCAGGTTCGGAACGAAGACCACATACAGAATAGCATCCGCGTACCTTATTCGGGAAACGGATACAAAGATCAAAGGAAGCTTCGGGACCGGATTCAAGTCTCCCTCACTTTTTCAGCTTTATTCCAGTTACGGCGATCCTGACCTGGAGCCCGAAGAGAGTACGGGATGGGATTTCGGATTGGAGCAGTCCCTGTACGAAAATAGAGTAACCCTGGGTGCGACGGTCTTTCATAACGAGCTGGACAACATGATCGACTACGATTACGCAACATGGAGTTATGGAAACATCGCCCGGGCGGATACGAAAGGCATCGAGGTATTCGGTTCCGCGCAGGCGGCTGCAAACCTGGACCTCCGGCTCAATTACACCTATACGAAAACAAAGGACATAACTACAGGGGAGCCTCTTTTACGGCGGGCCGGGAACAAATTCAACTTCATCCTGAACTACGGTTTCCTTGAAAAAGGAAATGTGAATCTTGAAATCGTTTACGTGGGTGAAAGGGACGACATTTACGGAACGAAGATGGACGGCTACGTCCTGTTCAATCCCGCATTTTCCTGTCAAGTCACTGAAAATATCGAGATGTTCGGCAGGTTCGAAAACCTTTTCGACCGGGATTATGTTGAAGTAGCAGGATACGGAACTTCCGGGATCTCCGTTTACGGAGGGATCAAAGTTCTTTTTAAAGGAATGTAGCCTGACCGGAATATTCCGGGAGGTTTCTTTATGAAAGAGATGTTTCTGAAAGGAGGGCCGCTTATGTGGCCCCTCCTTATATGTTCGATACTGTCCCTGGCAATAACGATCGAGAGGCTGTTTTACTGGTGGAGGGAAAGATGCAGGATGGACGGGGAGCGCCTGAACAGGATGCTGGGACAGGTAGAGGCCGGAGACACCCGGGAACTCCTTGCCATGGGAAATGACAGGGCCGATGCGTTTAAATCCCTCGACTATATAGGCCGGATACTGGTTTCCGGCCTCAGGCACCGGAACCGGGGATTGCGCGAGAGCATCGAAATAGCCGCCGAAGACGAAATGGAACGGATGAAGCAGGGACTCAATGTCCTGGATACCATTATTACCATGGCTCCGTTGCTGGGGATCCTGGGTACGGTGCTCGGAATCATCAGTTCATTCGAACTGCTGGGAAGCAGCGGCATCGAAGATCCGAAGGCGGTCACCGGCGGCATCGCCCAGGCTTTGATAACAACCGCGGCGGGTCTTGCCATCGCCCTGATGACGCTGGTGCCGTTCAACTACTTTGTGGCGAAGGTTAATAAGGCGGCCAAAGAGATGAATAAGATCGCCGCCAGGTTTGAAGCGGCATTAAAAAATGGTGCGGGGAAAAGCAGCGATGATATCCAGCGGCTATGAACAGAGGAAAGCCAGGATAGAAATGCTTCCGCTTATCGACGTGGTTTTTCTGCTTCTGGTTTTCTTCATCTACGCCATGCTCTCCATGGTCGTGCATCGCGGGCTAAGGGTAGAACTGCCCAGCGCCGCGACGGCTGAGGTGGATCGCTACGAATATGTCGGCATCACCATTACGAAGGACAATACCCTGTTTGTAGGGGAGGAGCGGGTGGAATTAAACGTGCTGGTTGATGCGGTAAAGCAACGCATGAAAGGTGCCTGGGATCTCCCGGTCTTTATCAACGGCGATCGAAGGTCCGACCTGGGGATGGCTGTCAGGATTCTCGACCTGCTTAAAAGCGCCGGTATCCGGGAAGTCTCGATCGAGTGCGCCGAGGAGGCACCATGAAACTGTCCACTTTCATGCTGGCGTTTTTAGTCTCGACGGCGATTCACGTCGGCGCCCTGACGTCGAATCTCCTTAACGTCAAAGCGGATAGTATCCTGGACAACAGGGCACGGCCCGTCAAGCTCCACATTGTTCCTTCCGCAATTCGTAAACCTTCCGCGCCTCCGCCTGAACCGATTGAAGAAAAGATTGAAAAATCCCGCGCTATTGATTCGGAAATCCACAGCATGAACAAAGCGAAGCCGTTGGAGGCCCTGCAACAGGACATGCGGGCGGTGAATACTTCCGAAATTGCTTTATCCGAAAAGCATCCCGTTGCCGAAAAACCGTCTCCCGTCAAGTTGCCGGTTTACCGGGAAAAGTTGTCGGTTCCGGACAATGCGATGTCTCTTCCGGAGAAGACGCCGGATCCGCCGCCGACGGTAACGATTCATTCTATTGAACAATTTCAGGACGCATGGGTCGAAACCAGCCGGCCGGTTCTTCCCGCTGTTTCCGGTCCCGGAAATGATGCATGCGAGGACTGCTCCGCTTCTCTCGTCGCTGCCGCTTCTCTCGTTCCGAGCAGAGGGGAAACCGACGGCAGTGAAACCGGTCCCGCGACTACGGCAATAATCACACTTTCATCCAAGCCGACGTACCCGCGATATTCGAGACTCCACAAAGAGGAGGGTATAACCGTGCTTTCGGTCGAAATACTGCCCGACGGGAAGCTGGGCAATGTGGAAATCGTCCATTCCAGCGGGTATCGGCGGCTCGACGAGGCTGCCGTGAAGGGCATGCGAAAGGCCGAACTCGTTCCGGCCGTTAAGGACGGCCGTAAGATAGCCTCAGTAAAGCGTATCTCCATCAGATTCGACCTCGAGGATTGGGGGGAGTAACGCGAATGTCCAGGAAGCTGGTTCTCAGCACCATTGTTGTTGTCGTCTTTGCGGTCAGTTTCCTGGCAAAGAGGGCTCTCCGGAATGATGCCGTCATCGGCTCCAGTGTTGTCGCCTCGTCTCCAACAGGGGATGAAACGCAGGCATACCCGCAGCGCATTATTTCACTCGCTCCCAGTATTACGGAAAGCCTGTACGCCCTGGGCCGAATGGACCGGGTGGTCGGAGTCACCCGCTACTGCGATTATCCCCCGGAAGCTTTGACGAAAACCAAAATCGGCGGCTATTACGATCCGAACTACGAGGCAATTGTAATGCTCGAACCGGATCTGATTATTATGCTGGCCGAACATGAGGGACCCAGGAAGCATCTGGCCGATCTCGGTTACAACATTGTTGTCGTAAACCATAAAAGCATTTCCGGGATTCTCCGGTCTATTGAGGCTGTCGGAGAGGCCTGTGGCGCTTCGGGCAGGGCAAAGTCCCTTACGGATGATATCAAAGCCCGGATGGAGCGTATCCGGGAAAAGACCGCAGGGCGGCCGTTACCCCGTGTCATGGTTTCCATAGGGCGCAACATGGGATCCGGCACTCTTACCGATGTCTATATCTCGGGCAAAGAAGGCTTTTACGATGAAATGCTCGAGATAATCGGAGGGGTGAATGCCTACAGCGGGGGCGTGGCATTCCCGGTTGTTTCCAGCGAGGGCATTATCATGATGAATCCGGAAGTGATTATCGATATGGTCCCGGATCTTGAAGAAAACGGCTGGAGTCCGGAAATGATATACAGGGAATGGGATGCCTTATCCCAGGTGGATGCCGTAAAAAATGGACGCGTTCATGTTTTCGGCGAAGATTACGTTGCGGTTCCCGGCCCGCGTTTTATCTCCATTATGGAGAAAATGGCGCGGGTGATGTATCCGGACATCAACTGGGATTAATGATCGGGCAGGGAATGATATTTGCTGCTCCGAATAATCCAGTGTGGGTGACGATTCGTTCCCCGTTTCAGGTTTCCCGTTGAAGGTTTAAGACGATAACGGGGAACCGGAAACGGGAAACGATAAAGGTTTAACCTTTAAAGATTGATTGGACTAAAGCCTCCGACTGAGATTGAATCGATGGGAAATGTAATTATCGACATAAGCTCTTATTCCTTCCGGATAGGCGACAAGGAGATATTGAAAGAGGTCTCCTTAACAGTCCATGAGGGTGAATACGTATCCATTGTCGGGCCGAACGGAGCGGGGAAGACCACTCTTCTCAAATGTATCAGCCGGATTCACAGAGGGGGGCGGGGGAGTATTGCCGTCGCCGGTAGAAGGCTTGAAGAATACAGCCAGAAGGAACTTGCTTTAAAGGTCAGCTACGTTCCACAGGCGGACGGGCGTCATGCACCGTTTACGGTTCGCGAGTTCATTCTGATGGGCCGCTACCCGTATCTGAGTCCCTTTTCTCCTCCCGGTCCTTCGGATACGGGCGCGGTGCGGGAAGCGATGGAGGTGACCGGGACATCGGAGTTCTCGGAACGATTCCTCGGCACCCTGAGCGGCGGGGAACGGCAGAAGGTCTATATCGCCGCTGCACTGGCCCAGGAGGCGCAGGTTCTTCTTCTGGACGAGCCGACCACTTTCCTGGATCCCAGGCATGAGTCGGACATTTACCGATTATTGGCCGGGATTAATCGCGAGCGGGGCGTCACGATTGTTTCCGTGACTCACGACATCAACAGCGCGGTCCTGACGAGCCGTACCGTGCTGGCGCTCAAGGGCGGGGCGGTGGCTTTCTGCGGACCGGCGGAAGAATTCATGAATGAGGAAATTCTTAGGAATATCTATGAGAAGTCTTTTTCTCTCATGCAGCATCCCCAATACGGCAGGACGATTATCGCTCCGGAGGTGCCGTAATGGGAAAAGGAGCGAAATATAAAAAATTGCTTCTCGGCATTATCCTGATTTTTGCTGTTGCCGTAATCGTCGGCGCCCCGATGATCGGCATGAAAAGCCTGTCCATGCACTCCATGCTGCATCCCGCCGATGGAAGCCGGGATGCCGATATCTTCTGGAAGATCCGGGTTCCGAGAGTCTTTATCGCGTTTCTCGCCGGCGCTGCGCTTGCTGTCAGCGGCATGGCCTTTCAGGCCATATTCCGAAATCCGCTGGCGACCCCGTTCACCCTGGGGGTGGCAAGCGGCGCGTCTCTGGGTGCCGCTGTTTATATGAGGTTCGGTCTGGCGATCAGCCTGTTCGGTGTGTCGGGCGTATCCTTATTCGCGTTCGGCGGCGCGATTCTTTCGATTCTGCTGGTCTATGGACTGACCCGGATAAAAGCCGGGTTTTCCATAGGCACGATGCTTCTGGCCGGCGTGGCCCTGAACTTCTTCTTTTCCAGCGCGATCCTTTTTACCCAGTACATGAGCGATTTCACGGATTCGACCCGGATCCTCAGATGGACTATGGGCGGGCTGGAGATTATGGGGTACGACTCTGTCCTGAACATGGCTCCATTCGTAATCAGTGGAGCGGCGATTATTCTTTTCCTGACTCACGAATTGAACCTGCTTATGACGGGTGAGGAACTGGCCATCAGCCGGGGGGCGAATGTCGGCAGAATCAAGAAGGTCCTGTTTTTCGCCACATCCCTGATGGTTGGGGGGGTGGTCTCCATATGCGGGCCGATCGGGTTCGTAGGCATGATGGTGCCCCATATTTGCCGACTGATGATAGGGGCCGATCACCGGTACCTGACGACGGCAACCATACTTTTCGGGGGCGCTTTCCTTACGCTGTGCGATATGCTGGCCAGAACGCTGATAGCCCCGGCCGAAATGCCCGTGGGAATTATTACCGCATTGCTGGGAGGTCCGTTCTTTATCTGGCTGCTTCTCGGCAAGTCTTCTTCAAAGATGGGAATGATGTAATGGCAAAAGAGCAAAAAACCGGAAGAGCGGCCTGGCGGAAAGGGTATGTGCAGGTCTACACAGGAAACGGGAAGGGAAAAACTACGGCAGCTTTCGGTCTGGCCTTGAGGGCGGCCGGCGCCGGGTTGCCCGTTTTTATCGCCCAGTTTGCCAAGGGAGGGGATTACAGCGAAGTCCATGCTTTCGGGAGATTCGACGACCTTGTTACGCTGAAACAGTACGGGAGCGGGTGTTTTATCCACGGGGAACCCGCGGAAGAGGATATCCGGGCGGCGCAGGACGCACTTTCCGAGATCCGGGAAATTCTCCATTCCGGCAAATACAAGGTTGTGATTCTGGACGAGGCGAATATCGCAACCTTCTTCGAACTCATTTCAGTGGACGACCTGGCGGCCCTAATCGACGACAGGCCCGAGGATGTCGAACTCGTAATAACCGGGCGCAACGCGGATCCCGGGATTATCGAAAAGGCCGATCTTGTTACCGAGATGCGGGAGATAAAGCATTACTACGCCAAAGGCGTGCCGGCCCGGAACGGCATCGAAAGTTGATTAATTTCGAGGTTATGGTGACTGTCACCGAAATTATATAATCTATTTTGTGGGGGTGATGATCGCGGCCCAGCCGCCGCCCGGGGCCAGCCTGACGGGCAGGACGAGGTTGTTGTCGACGGTCATAATACGGCGGACATAGTCGCTG